>WFNC01000053.1 GCA_015488785.1 Flavobacteriales bacterium
AAACAGCCCTGGGGGCAGGGGGGGATTGATTATTCAAAGCTCTCTCTCCTTCCCTACTCTTCTAATGATTATCCAAATTTGTCATGACTTCCATTCTTAGACAGAGAAGTCAATCCCTCTAAATCTCTCCCGCAAAAAAAAACGGGACAAGCTATCCGCCAAGGGAGACCGATTTTCTTATTTCATTAAATTGATTTTCAGACTCTCCTATTTTATTGATAGGATGACTTGAAGTCATTCTATCAAGTTTGTTTCGAATATTTTTTTTAAAAAAGATTAATTCCGTTTTACCGTTTCAAAAATAGTTGGGTAGCTGATTTCTTTTGTTGGTCGGGGTTGACCTGGATTATGTTCTAACCAATTCCATCCAATATTATTTGGATTTGCTCCATAAATTGGGTCGGCTAGCAAGGCTTCAAATAGATATGTAACCAAACGGCTAAACCACATTTTTGTTTTTTTGTTTTTTACCATCAGTGCTACAACTTCTTCTTGTTGACTTAATGGTAATGCTACAAAATCTTGTTTAAATAATTCTTGTGCTTTGTTGTTTACTTTTGTCGCTCCTTTGGCATATGATTTTCGATCATAATCGTCGAGGAGCTCGTCTTGTAAGAACCAAAGTAAATATTCGAAGGCATTAAGATCTTCGGCACTAGGTCCGTTACCATCATTTGGGAATAGTATAGATTGTACAACTATAATTGTTCTCGCCTCCAAATTGGTCATTAGGGGAGTTAGTTGTTTTTCGTTGGCTGTACTTTTGTTTTCTGTATGGCACGAAACAACGAACTGAGTACTGATACTTAGTAAAGCAATAGACTTTAAAAAACTACCTCTAGACAATTTCCAAGACGTAACTCTTTCTTGGTTAAACTCTGCGTTATTTATCTCTGACCTAATCATAATCGTTTTCTAAAAAATAGAGAAAAAAAAAGCTACTCAAATTATTGAGTAGCTTTTTCTATAATTCTATAAGATTTTAATCTTAGTGAGCTCCGTGTTCAGCTTCAGTTTCAGTTTCTTTAGCATCTCCACATTTTCCTTCTTCACATTTGTGTTCAGCTTCAGTTTCTTTAGCATCTCCACATTTTCCTTCTTCACATTTGTGATCTCCAGTTACAGTTTCAACAGCGTCAGTAGCAACTTCTTCTACTTTATCAACAGCTTCTTTTGCAACTTCAGTAGCTCCATGTGCAGCTTCTTTTGCAACTTCAGTAGCTCCATGTGCAGCATCTTTTGCATGTTCAGCAGCTCCATGAGCAACATCAGCAGCATCAGTAGCTTCTGAACAACTTGTCATTGTCATAGCTCCTAAAGCTAAGATAAATCCGATTTTTCTTAAATTCTTTTTCATATCAATAATTATTAATTGGTTAAGTAAGGCGCAAAAGTATAGTTTATTTCTTAAAAACAAATTTTTTCTGCCAAAAATCATTGTTTTTTAATCTAAAATTAATACTAAGGCTCTATTCTAGTCCTCTTTCAGTAAAAAAGGAACTTATTTTCTAAACTTAATACCAATAAAAAGATTTTATCCTTCAGCTTCTTGTGTATCATCTTCTAAACTATCGAACAAATCATCGGTTGATTCATCTATTTCTTTCTCTCGTTTTTCGGTTTCAACTTTGGCTGCTTTTACTTCTTCTTTTGTTTCACCACAACGAACAAACAATGTTGCTATTGCGAAAATGTAAATTAATTTTTTCATGTTTTTAGTCTTTCTGTTAATGCTCAAAGTTAAATAAAAAAAAACTTCTAAATCTCTTTTTTGCATAAAGGATGGAAATGGCATCCTTTTTTGTTTTTCACAAAAAAGATATAATGGACAGCCTGACCCCAGACTTATTTCTGTGAGAACAGAAATAAGTCTGGGGGTATGCCCTAAAACAAAAATAGCTTTAAGTACTGAAAATAAGGGGACAGAAGAATAAATAGATTTCAATTTGTCGAAAAGCCTTTAAAGTCGTATATTCGCAAATGTGTTAATTCTAGCTCTTTTCTACGGGTTCTCTGAAGAGGATTTAGTTTTGAATACATAATATAAGTATATAAAATCATAATAAAACATAAAAATGGCATCAAAAATCATTTACACCAAAACTGATGAAGCACCAGCTTTGGCAACACAATCGCTTTTACCAATCGTTACAGCGTTTGCTAAACACGCGAATATTGAAATAGAAACGAAAGATATTTCATTGGCGGGGAGAATAATTTCGGCTTTTCCTGAGTTTTTGAAACCTGAACAACAAATTAGTGATGATTTGGCTGAATTGGGAAAATTGGTTAATCAACCAGATACGAACATTATAAAGTTACCTAACGTTAGTGCTTCTGTTCCTCAGTTAAAATCGGCTGTAAAGGAATTGCAAGAAGCGGGGTATAATTTACCTGACTATCCTGAAACTCCGAAGACGAATGAGGAAAAAGCGATTCGTTTGAGGTATAATAAACTAAAAGGTAGTGCAGTAAATCCTATTTTGAGAGAAGGAAATTCTGACCGTAGAGCTCCTAAGCCAGTTAAGCAATATGCTAGACAACATCCACATTCTATGGGTGCTTGGAGTAAGGATTCGAAAACACACGTTGCGACAATGGAGCATGGTGATTTTTTTCACAACGAAAAATCGGTTACAGTTGAAAAGCCTACTTCGATAAAAATAGAATTAACTGCTAAAGATGGTTCAAAGACTGTTTTGAAAGAAGGTTTGGATTTATTGGCTGGTGAAATTATTGATGGAACGATAATGAGTAAAAAAGCGTTGACTAACTTTTTGGCGAAAGAAATTGCTGATGCTAAAGAACAAGGCGTTTTGTTTTCGTTGCACATGAAAGCGACAATGATGAAAGTGTCTGACCCGATTATTTTTGGTCATGCTGTGCGCGTTTTCTTTAAGGAAGTTTTTGAGAAACACGGAGCGACTTTAAAAGAATTAGGAGTTGATGTAAACAATGGTTTTGCTAATTTATTGGGTAAAATAGAAGCATTGCCTGCTGATAAAAAAGCGGAAATTGAAGCAACAATTAAATCTTGCTACGATAATGGTCCTGACATTGCAATGGTAGATTCTGATAAAGGAATTACAAATTTATATGTACCAAGTGATGTAATTATAGATGCTTCGATGCCTGCTATGATTAGAACTTCGGGACAAATGTGGAATAAAGAAGGGAAACAACAAGATACTAAAGCGGTAATTCCAGATAGTAGTTATGCTGGTATTTATACTGAAACAATCAATTTTTGTAAAGAAAATGGTGCTTTTGACCCTACTACGATGGGATCAGTTCCTAATGTCGGTTTAATGGCTCAAAAAGCGGAGGAATATGGTTCGCACGATAAAACGTTTGAAATTGCTGCTGATGGTGTTGTAAAAGTAACTGATGCTGAAGGAAATGTTTTAATAGAACACACTGTTGAAGCAGGTGATATTTGGAGAATGTGTCAGGCTAAAGACGCTCCAATTCAAGATTGGATTAAATTGGCTGTAAATAGAGCTAGAGCGACTAAAGTCCCTACTCTATTTTGGTTAGACAAAAACAGAGCTCACGATGCTGAGATGATTAAAAAAGTGAATACTTATTTACCAGATCATGATACAGAAGGTTTGGATATTCAAATAATGGCACCAAATGAGGCAACTCATTTTTCTTTAGTTAGAATAAAAGATGGTTTGGATACAATTTCTGTAACTGGAAATGTATTGAGAGATTTCTTAACGGATTTGTTTCCAATTTTGGAATTAGGAACGAGTGCTAAAATGCTTTCGATTGTTCCATTGATGAAAGGAGGTGGCTTGTTTGAAACTGGAGCTGGAGGTTCTGCTCCTAAGCACGTACAACAGTTTATGAAAGAAAATCATTTGAGATGGGATTCTTTAGGTGAATTTTTAGCGTTGGCTGTTTCATTGGATTTTGTTGGAGAAAAAGAAAACAACAAAAAAGCGAGTATTTTAAGTGAAACACTTGATACTGCAACGGTAAATTTATTACAGAATGGGAAGTCTCCATCGAGAAAGGTAAATGAATTGGACAATAGAGGGAGTCATTTCTACTTGGCTAAATATTGGGCTGAGGCGTTAGTTGCACAAGATGTTGACGCTGAGTTAAAAGCTACTTTTGCTCCATTGGCTAAAACGCTTTCGGATAACGAAGCTAAAATTGTTACTGAATTAAACGAGGTTCAAGGTGTTCCTGTAAATATAGGCGGATACTACTTTAACGATGTTGAATTGGAAAGTAAAGCGATGCGACCAAGTAAAACTTTAAACGATGCAATTGCCGCTGTTTAAATGATGAATTAAAAATTATGAATTTGTAATTAAGAATTCATTTTACTTTTATAAATAAAAAGCCTCTTCAATCGGAATGATTGAAGAGGCTTTTTTATGTATGAATAATACAAGTTTGATCTACCTAGTGTTCTCTAAAAAACAATCGGAATCAGTAATATCGCTGTTTAAGTAATTTTTTAGACATTAAAATACATCAACCTCTTTATAACACCAACAATTTGAGTGTCGTTGAATAGTTGTTCGCC
>WFNC01000054.1 GCA_015488785.1 Flavobacteriales bacterium
ATTTATTATAATTCTGTAATCGTATAGTTCGAACCGGATTTTGTAATCTGAACTACATGACTATGTAAACCATCACCTCCAAACTGACCATAAGCAGACCAATTTAGGTAGAAATTAGAATTATCAGGACCAAAATCATTACTTATTTGTTGCGAAGCAACACCACCCTGAATTAAATCTAAGGTAAACTTAGTATTATAAATAGGATCAGTTGCAGGATCAACTGCCACAGTATTTGGAGCATAATAATCTACATTAATAAAGTAATCACCATCAGGTGCCGTACCGGGTAAAGTAACTGATTCAGGACAATCAAACCAAGAATGAGCTAATTCAGTATCCGTAGCATCTACAAGATATAAATCTAAATCTTGATCACATGATACCTCAGAATCTGTATTAACTTCCCAAGATAAATCAACTAACAAATCAGGAGATTCATAGTTAACAATAGTAATCGTAAACTCTTCTTTTGGAGAAGAAGGACTCAATAAATTAGCCCAGTGCTCAGCATCCCAAGCATTAGAGCTTTCAGAATTTTTAGGAGCAACACGTATGATTAAAGTTTCATCACCTTCTGGAATCAAATCCTTAACGATCTTTACTTTAACTTGAGTAGTAGTAGTATATGCTGCAACAACACCATCTATAGCAACAAAATCGGCATTATCAGCATCACCTCCAACTCTGTAAGCTCTAAAAGGTAAATCTTCACGCAAAGGTCTATCTAAAGTAATATCAATAATATAAGTCATCTCGTCTACTTCTTGCGTGGATGGTTGAAAATTTTGAATAGAATACGAAGCAACAGGCTTAGTATTAGGGTCAATAGGTTTTGCAGTATCTTGCTCATGAACGCAAGAAATAAAAGCAAAACTCAAAAAAGTTAATAAATATAATTTGTTTAATATTTTCATTTTTATAAATTTAAAAGTTAGTATGCTTAAGGCATATAAGTTGATGGATCATTAGAAAAATCAAAGAAAACACCACTATCAGGCGTTGTAGAATTGAATAATTGATATGTAATTGTAAAAGAACCATCTGCATTAACAACACCTTCTCCTCTTACAAGATAAGCACCAAGCACAATAGTATCTATAGTTAAATCTCCACAAACATCTGTCATTTCAAAAGGAATCGGGTTTCCTCCAGCAGATAAATAAGGTAAATCACCCACTTCATAAGTTCCTGCAGATATTTCTGTAACAGTAGCTTGGTTTCCAACACAATCAGGATTAGAATATGGGTGACCTAAATCTAATGCTGAAAAACATAAATATTGTATTTTAACTGCAACTTTGTTTAACCTTCCATTTACTAATATATCAGATTCAGAAGCATTATCTATATTCAAAACTAAAGTAACATCTGAAGGTGAGGAAATCCCTTGGGTAAGAATGGTTATAGGAAACAAACCTGAAAAATTGTTAGAAGGTCCTAAAACCATAGTATTTGAAGGTAGTGTAAAATTCACACCTTCTACTGCAGTAGAAGATGGATCAACACTGATAGTTACAGTAACATCCTTGTTATAGTTTTGAAATTGTGGACCAGTAATTAATACCGGTACAGTAGTGTCATGAGTTAAATCATCCGTTGCTACGGCAGCCAATTTACTAGCTGATTTAAAACCAACAAGGTTAGGGGAACCATCAATACCATCCAAAGGCACGGTATTGTCTAAACATGAGGCTGTTAAAAAAACAACCGCTATCATTATTAAAAGTTTTTTCATAATTGTATAAATTTAAATTAATTAATTAGCCCAAAATATTTTATCAGTAAAAGGATCAGGCTGAGCTGGCATATTACCTCCATTATTAGTAACTTCAGAAGCAGGGTATATCAAACGAACAGGTCGTGATGTACCAGGAGCCATTAAAGAAATAGGTAAATCTGATGGGAAACCTGTTCTTGAGTAATCAAACCAAGACTGAGCTGCATCAATACCATTTAAAGCAATCCACTTTTGAACCATGATTGTTTCTAATTTATTAGTAGAAGCAGCATAATCTGTTAAAGGATTACCAGAACTTAAGTAAGCTGGAGCACCTGATGCACCTAAATAGTTAAAAGAAGCAGTAACACCGGCATCAAAAGATGCTTTTGGATCACCAGATAACATACCTTTCATTTGAGCTTCAGCTTGCAATAAATAAGCATCTGATAAAGCAAAAATAACAGCATCTTGAGACGGTCCTTTTAACAATCCTGGTCCAATATTAGAAACCCATCCAAATGTATAATCATCAGGGTAAGAAGTCCATCCTTGTGGAACTCCTTTATTTGGCCCATTTGCAGGTAGTTGATAGATAAAATCAATTCTAGGATCAGAAAGAGCTGTTAACTTGTTTAATGCAAAGTCAGTTGCACAAGTAGCTTTATAATTGTTTATATAAGCACCTGAAGTATCTTGTCCAAAATGATTCCAAAAAGGGCTTTGTTTATTATTTTCTTGAGCATAACCAGGGTTTGCAACAACATCTGAAGTAATAAAACCTGATCCTTCAGAAACTATATTAGCTAATTCATTAGTTACATAGGTTGCTTTGGAAGCTAAATCAGACTCACGAACAAGAATTCTTAATTTAACAGTATTTGCTAACTTAATCCAATCTGTCATATTACCATTAAACATGATATCATCAGTAGATGGAACTGGATCAGTAGATGGAGCATTTTTAATTAAATCAATTGCTTCATCAAGAACAACAATTAAATCATCATAAATTTCTTGTGCATCATCATATTTAGGAGATGGATTATCTCCTCTCATCAATGCTTCAGAATAAGGGACATCACCATAAACGTCAACCAAAGTTTGAAAATGTAAAGACTTCATTATCTTAGCAATTGCCATATAATTATTCCCAAATTTAGAGTTATCTAAGGCTTGATATTGTTTTAGAGTTCTACCATAAGTCCAATCCCAAATAGTACTGTAAAAAGTAGAATTAATTGCATATTGAAACTCGTCATTATACCAAGAATATCCATCTGATTGACTCCAATTGTACATGAACATATTTCCAAGTGTATTCAAACCTCGACGACTCTCATGCGAAATAGATTTAGCTGAATAATCTTGAGCTACAGGCAGTAATAAATCTGCACTGACCTCAGTCGGTTCATTTGGATTTTCATTAACATCTAAAAATGTACTATCACAAGATGTAAAGATAAAACCAAATAAAACTAAAATTAAAATTTTGTTTATTGTTTTCATTATTATATTTTTTTATTAAAATTGAATATTTAAGTTAAAACCTATATTTTTGGTTGGAGGACCTTGTTGAAAACCTCCAATACCTATAGCATTATTCGAACTTGAAGAATTATTAAATTCTGGATCAGAATATCTATTTTCTTTTGGCAACCAAGTAATTAAATTACGAGCAACCACACCAAAGGAAACACTACTGATTGGCAATTTTTTAAGGTAATCATTTGGTAATTTATAATTCAAAGCAATTTCTCTTAATTTAATTGCAGATGCGTCTTTCACATAGTTTTCTTTAATATTATTATAAGCATTTTGCCAAAAAACCATACGTCCACCAGTAACAGGAATACTTGTATTTTCAACAAAAACTCCAGAATCAGTCGCAGTTTCATACACCGAATTTGGGAAAACAAAATCTTGTCTATTAGCTTCAGCACTTTCTACAGAGCGACCAGTAAACTCCATTCTATCACCTAATTCAGAATAATAAACATGCCCTGTACGATAATCAACAGTACCTGTTAAAGATAGATTTTTATATTTAAAAGTATTTGTAAGCCCTATAATGTGTTTTGGTAAAGTTTGCCCTAGACTTTTTAATTCTCCTAATTTAGGATTTCCTGTAGATGGATCAATAACAACATGCCCTTGTGGATCTCTAACATAAGAAGTAGCTTTAATTTGAGGAAACTCTTCATCTACAACTGCATAAATAGAAACTGTGGTTAAACTTCCACCAATATTCACATCGGCTTCATTAGGAACACCAGTTCCTTTATAAATATTAGAACTATACGTATAATTGGTGTTAAGATTCCAACTAAAACCATCTGTATTATCAAAAACTTTTAAACCTAAGGAAAGCTCTAAACCACTACCTTCTGTAGAACCTATATTCGTAAACAATCGATAAGCTCCAGCTGCTGACGAAGTAGAAACATCCGTAATTAAATCATCTGTCTTTGTAAGATAATATGCAGCATCTAAAGTAATTCTATTTTTAAACATTGCAATATTCAACCCAAATTCAGTAGTTCCAATCTTCTCTTTAGTTATTGTTGAGGCTGTAGCTGTATTCGAAACTGAATATCCATTTAAACTTCCGTAAGGAAAGTTAATTGGATGTTGAAAAGTTTCATTAACATCATAAGGATCCAAATCATTATAAACGGTAGCATTACTAACCGTCACTTTAGCATAGTTAATATTACTTTCAGCTAAACTAGGGAACGCATTGGAAAGAACAAATGACAATCCTACTGAAGGATAAAAATAACTATTTTGATCAGGATCTAAGGTAGAAGTATAATCTTGTCTTCCTGTCATGTTTAGGTATAAATAATCTTCATAACCAAAAGTCAAATCAGCATACATTCCCCATGTTCGTTTCTTTTCAATACGATTGACAGGAGCTTCAGGCGTACCATTTGAAACGTGGTAAAAGCCTGGAATACTTAGATTGTTAACTTTTTGATAAAATCTATTGTAATTACTAATAAAACTAGAGAATCCTGCAATCGTTTTAAGACTAACTTTCTCAGTCAAATCAAACTTACCAGAACCAATTAAATCTGTTGAATATTGCTTTGACATAAAATCATCAGAAATAACATAAGATGGAACATTATTTGGTCTTGTTGCATTAGCAATCATATCCGCAGTAGAATACTCTTGGGCATTTCTAAATTCTAGACCAGTACCTGAACTTAAATTTGCAGATATTCTACCTGTAACATCTATGTTATCAGTAATATGCCAAGTAGCAGCTACATTACCTGTAAGTCTATCTCTTTTGTCATTCTCTCTATTATTATCAATTCCATAATAAGGATTTTCATAATAACCGTTATAATAACCGTTAGGTGAAGCGAAAAAATCGTTCCTCCAATCTTTATATCGAGTAAGCGGTATATTGTTTGGTGTATTTAAAATAAACCAATATAAATCTCTATCTTGAGCTCCAATGTTACTACCAACTACATCTTTGTCACTGATAATATAACTTGTTGTAGCCGTTAAATCTACTTTCCCAATTGTTTTGGTAGCATTTACTCTAAACGTATTTTTTTTATAGGTGTCTTTTGGTATTATACCTGATGTGTGTTGGTCTCCAAAAGAAACATAAAAACTTCCGGTTTCTCCTCCGCCAGATAACGATACTGTATTTTGAGACGTTATACCAGTTTCATAAAAATCTTTAAGATTATCTTTTATAGGCGCATAAGAGACTGCTTGAAATACATTACCTACATATAATGGACCAATTCTTCTTATTGTTCCATCAAATCTAGGTCCCCAGTTGGTATTCTCAACAGGGTCATAGTTTCCATCCCATCCAGAACCAAATTTAGTTTGAAACTCAGGCATATAAGCTACAGTTTCGAAACTTAATGTTGAATTTAACCCAACAACAAATTTATCTCCTTTTTTTCCTTTATTTGTAGTAACAATCAATGCACCATTAGCCGCTCTAGATCCATACAATGCAGCTGCTGAAGCTCCTTTCAAAACAGAAATCTCCTTGATATCATTTGGATTTAATTGACCAAACATTCCTTTTGTTGAAATAGAACCATCAATTACAATTAAGGCTTCATTATCACCTCTTAAAGAACGCATACCTCTTAAAAGAACCTTAGAAGTTCCTTCTACCCCGTTTGAAGTTTGAAGAATATTTAATCCTGCAACTTTACCAGACAAAGCCTGGGCAGCATTATTAGGCTGTGATACCATCAATTCCTTGTTGTCCACTTTTTGAGTTTGGTAAGAAATTTCTTTCTTTTCTCTCTTAATACCCATTGCTGTTACAACCACTGCATCAAGAGTCTCTGCATTTTCAGACATTTTAACATTAATCGTGTCAGAGTCTCCAACAACTTTTTCTACTGTACCATACGAAACATGGCTAAACACTAAGGTGTCGCCTTTTTTTGCTTTGATACAATACTTACCATCGAAATCCGTAACTGTTCCTTTTGTTGTGCCTTTTACAACAAC
>WFNC01000055.1 GCA_015488785.1 Flavobacteriales bacterium
GTTTATTTCTTAAAAGAGGCGTTTATACCTTCAATGAAATTTAAAATATCATCTTGCCCGTTTTCATTTACCGCAGAACTGATAAATATCTGAGGGATTTCCTCCCAGGTTTCAAACATTTTAGCTTTAAAATTATTTATAGCATTCTTCATTGTTGTAGGGTTCAATTTGTCTGTTTTCGTAAAGCAAATCACAAACGGAATCTCTTTTACTCCACAGAATTGCATAAAGTCTAAATCTATTTTTTGAGGTGGTATTCTCGAATCTATAAGCACGAAAACACATTGTAAATTCGGTCTAAATTTCAAATAATCAACCGTAAAACTGTGAAATTGCTCTCTACTTTTTTTAGAAACCTTAGCATATCCATATCCAGGCAAATCAGCGATAAACCATTCCTTGTTAATTAAAAAATGATTAATCAATTGAGTTTTCCCTGGTTTTCCCGATGTTTTTGCAAGCGCATTTCTGTTTACAAGCATGTTTATCAGTGAAGATTTCCCTACGTTCGAACGTCCAATAAAAGCATATTCAGGCTTGTCAGGAGTAGGGCATTTTCTATAGTCGGTATTACTTACCGCAAAACTAGCAGATGTTATTTCCATTATATATTCGTGTTGTTTTTGTAAAGGTAAGAATTATTGTGATGTTTTTGCAAGAAGGAGGCTTGATACTTAGATTATGGTCTTGGAGGGCAGTATTTTCTTTCTATAATTCCTTTTCTTTTTATGGTTCCTTCTTCTAGTTTGTGAATTAGGCTTTGTATTTTTTCGTTTTGGTGCTTAAGATGATAATTAAAGATGGCTATAGTAGCTTTGTTTTTTTTATGGTTCAGTATTTTATCGTCTAATTTAGTTAAGTTAATTAACGTGTCGTTGTCAATTAATAGGATTCGAAAAAATAAATGTTTTTTTCTATTTTTTAAGCAATGAACTTTAAAGTATGTGTTTCTTTCAGTTGGCTCGATGTTGTTGTTGATTGGACTTATTCTAATGTCTTTATTATAGCCTCTGTATTGTTTAAATGAACTTAATTCTTTTGTAACGAACTGTTTGAGTTTTTGATGTTCGCTTTTTTGAGCGAAGCTAGAACCTTGAAAGAGTAGAGCAATTGTAAAAAATAGAAGGATTGTAAGATAATAGTTTTTCTTATTTCTTAAGGAGTTTATCATTGTTTTTTCTAACAAAGGTAAAAAAAAATAGCAAGTCGTATTTGTAAAAAAAATAATACTGATTGATTTTGTTTTGCGGTAAAGTGGAGGAAAGGGGATTGTTTTGTGATGATTTACTTGGGGAATATTGCTTTCACAGGTGTTTCTGTCTTTGTTGTTGTGGTTGCCGTCTGTCATTTTTAGTGTTCGTTTCTTTAAATCTTATTAACATTCTCCCACAAAACCCCACTTGTTGATAACTCTTGTTTTGTTAGTGTTTTAACTTGTTTTATTAAGTTTAGTGCTGTTTTATTTTGTAAAGTTATTCACAAATCGTAATATTGTGGGGAAATGTGGGTGCGATTGTATATTTTTGTACTTGATAATAACTGAATAGAAGAAAATAAATGACTGGTTTCATTGGAGAATATCATTGTAAAATCGACGCTAAGGGCAGACTGCTCTTGCCAGCTGAGATGCGCAAGCAATTGTCTTCAGAAGATCAGGGAACTTTTGTTATTTCTAGAGGTGTTGATGATTGTTTGTCCGTATATCCCATGAGTGAATGGAATGTAGTTGTGGAGAAACTTCGTACTTTAAATCGTTTTAAGGCAAAGGATAGAAAATTTGCCCGCATGTTTCAAAAAGGAGCTACTAAGGTAGTTGCCGATTCTAACGAAAGAATTCTTTTACCAAAAGGATTGTTGGGTTGGGCTGATGTCAAAAAGGAAATTGTCCTTGTTGCAAATGTTGATCTCTGGGAAATCTGGGATAAAGCGAAGTACGAAGAACTCATGGCTGAGGATTGGGAAGACTTTGATCAACTTGCTTCGGAAGTGATGGGCAATTCTGAAAATAATGACTGATAATAAATATCATGTACCTGTATTGTTAAAACCTTCTGTTGATGATTTGATTGTTGATAAGAACGGAACTTATGTAGATGTTACCTTCGGAGGAGGTGGGCATTCCAAATATTTGATTTCTCAATTGGAATCTCGTGGACGATTAATTGGTTTTGATCAAGATATTGATGCGGAAGCTAATCTACTTGATGATGATCGCTTTATTTTTATACGTCAAAACTTCGGATTCATGAAAAATCATTTACGAATTCTACCTGGTGTAATGCCTGTTGATGGCGTTTTGGCAGATTTAGGAGTTTCTTCTCATCAGTTCAATACTGCCGATAGAGGATTTTCATTTCGTTTCGATGCAGAATTAGATATGCGTATGAATCGTGATATTGTAAAAACAGCTAAAGATGTTGTAATGCATTATGAAGAGTCTGATTTGCGTAAGGTTTTTAGAGCTTACGGAGAATTGTCTAATGCACATAAAATTGCATACAAAATTATTCAGGCTAGAGCCGAAAGAGAAATAAATACAATTGCCGATTTAATGGATGTAGTGTCGGTAGGTTTATATCCTCCGCATAAGAAAAATACTTTTTTAGCAAAACTGTTTCAAGCATTGCGAATAGAAGTGAATGATGAAATGAAAGTCTTAGAAGATTTACTAGTCCAAAGTGTTGATGTAATTAAAGAAGGAGGTCGTCTTTCTGTTATCACTTATCATTCGCTAGAAGATAGAATGGTTAAACGATTTATAAAGTCGGGTAATATAGAAGGGGTTCAAGAGAAAGATTTTTATGGAAATTTAATTCGTCCTTTTAAAGAGGTGAATAGAAAACCAATTGTTCCTTCGGAAGAAGAAATAAAAAATAATAATAGAGCTAGAAGTGCAAAATTAAGAATTGCAGAAAGAATATGAGTGAGAAAAGTAAAATAGGAACACCAATTAAAGATGTCGTGTCTGGTGAGTTTTTGTCGAGTTCTGGCGTTGTTAAGAACTTGCCATTTCTGTTGTTTGTTACTTTATTAATGATTCTTTATATCGCTTACGGATATTATGTTGACGGTACAGTTCATCAATATAGTAGAGAGGAAAAAAAAGCCGAAGAACTATATTCTGAATTACAATCTTTAATGGAGGTTTTTGATCAGGAGAGTTTACAAAGTAAAATTGCCGACGACGTAAAGCCGTTTGGTTTATATGAATCTAAGTATCCACCAAAAGTAATTGGAGGAAAAGAAATAAATGAGTAAAAAGAAAAAACATATCGCTTCGGAAGAAGAGTCTGCAAGGAAAAAATGGATGATTACCAGAGTGTATGTCGTTTATGTTGCTATGCTTGTATTTGCTTTTTTAATTCTTTTTCAAATTGTAAAAGTACAGTTGGTAGATGGAGGAGCGTTAAAGAAAGAGGCGGAACAACGTACAGTTACATTGCGTAAAATAAAAGCTCCGAGAGGAAATATTTTTGCAGACAATGACCCTCGAACAACATTGGCTTTGTCTGTTCCAAGGTATAATGTTTATATGGATTTAATGACGGTAAAAACAAAGTTATTTGAATCGTCTTTAAGCGCTTTGTCCGATAGCCTTTCTAATATGTTTGCTCATAAAACAGCGAGAGAATGGGAGCGAACTCTAAGGTATGAGAGAGAGGTGGATTCTAATCAGTATTTTAGAATTAAATCTCGTTTGCGAAATGCTGATTTGAGAAGGTTAAAAACATTTCCGATTTTTGAAAAAGGAAAAAATAAAGGAGGTTTAATTGTTTTGAGAGAAATGAAACGAGTTAAACCTTATGGGATGTTAGGTTTTAGAACAATCGGTTATTATCGTGAGTTGGAAAGCGATTCTTCTAAAGAGGTAAGAGCGGATACTTTAAGAGTTGGTCTAGAAGGGGTTTATAATAAATATTTGAAAGGTCAAGATGGCGAAATGTTAATGAAACGAATTCGTGGAAACGAATGGAAACCTTTAAAAAGTGCACTTTCTAGAGAACCAATTGCTGGAGCTGATTTATATACAAGTATAGATGTCAATATTCAAGATGTTGCTGAAACAGCATTAATGACTCAGTTGGTTGAGCAGGATGCAGAAAAAGGATGTGTTGTTTTGATGGAGGTAGAAACGGGATATGTGAAGGCGATAGCGAATTTAACCAAAAATAAAAAAACAGGAGAATTTTTTGAAACTCAAAACCTAGCAGTGGGAGCTGTTTCGGAGCCTGGGTCAACTTTTAAATTAGCTTCTCTATTGGTTGCGTTGGAGGATAATAAGATACGCTTAACGGATACGGTTAATATGACGGGAACTTACAAATTTTACGATCGAACACTTCACGATAGTAGGATTGGAGGGTACGGAAAGAACACAATTCAATATGCTTTTGAGAAGTCTTCAAATGTTTTTGCTAAAATCATAGATGATAATTACCGTACAAACCCACAAGAATATATCGATGGATTAGTCGAGTTAGGATTGAGAGATCCATTGGGTTTAGATATTATAGGGGAAGGGATTCCTAAATTGAAAAATGCTACTTTAAAAGAGGGGTTTTCAGGAGTGACACTTTCGTCTATGGCGATTGGGTATGAGGTGGAAATAACGCCGCTTCAAACTTTAGCACTGTACAATGCTGTCGCAAATAATGGAAAATTGATGAAACCTCAATTTGTTAAGAAAATAGAGCGAGGAGGAGAAATTCTAGAAGAGTTTGAACCAATTGTTCTTAAAAAACAAATCGCATCTGAAATTAATATAGAATTGGTGAAGGGAGCTTTAGAAGGTGTAGTAGAAAGGGGGACAGCTAAAAACATAAGAGCTTTAGGCTTTAAAATAGCTGGAAAAACAGGGACGGCTAAGATAGCAAAAGATGGTCGTTATAATACCAATAATTATCAAGCTTCTTTCTGTGGATATTTTCCTGCTGACAATCCTAAGTATTCTTGCATTGTGGTTATTCAAGGGCCGACAAAAAATATTTATGGAGCTATCGTTTCGGGAACTGTTTTCAAAGAAATAGCCGATAAGATTTACGCAAATGGATTGGGGAATTTTAACAAGGTTGAAGTTCAGTCTAATAAAATGCCTTATTCAAAAAATGGCTATAGAACCGAATTGGGTAAAGTAATGAAAACGATGGGCGTTCCTGTAAATGATAAAGCAGGGGATTATGATTGGGTAAAAACGCAAACAGGTGAATCTTCGGTCGATTTTTTTGTTCAAAAAGTAAAAAATGGGGTAATGCCAAATGTGGTTGGAATGGGATTAGAGGACGCATTGTATCTCTTAGAGTCAAAAGGGTTAAGCGTGGAAGCAAAAGGGAGTGGAATGGTTAAAACTCAATCTGTTTTAGTAGGAAAAAAAATAATAGAAGGTCAATTAATAACTTTAGAGTTAGTAGAATGAATAGGTTAAAAGATATATTGTATAATGTAAGTATTAAAGAAACGGTAAGCTCTACAAACGTAGCGGTTCAAGGTCTTGCTTTTGATTCTCGAGCGGTTAGCGAAGGTTTTACTTTTGTGGCTGTAAATGGTTCTCAAGTAGATGGTCATAACTATAT
Organism: Flavobacteriales bacterium; assembly: GCA_015488785.1. GTDB lineage: Bacteria > Bacteroidota > Bacteroidia > Flavobacteriales_D > Parvicellaceae > S010-51. Next base: position 5,571 of record WFNC01000055.1, read on the forward strand.
TTCTGTAGCGATAGATAATGGTGCGAAAAGTATTGTTTGCGAAAAATTCCCGATTGATTTAGTCGATGGAGTAACGTATGTTCGTGTAAAAGATTCTGCTTTGTCTTTGGGGATTATGGCTTCTAATTTTTATGATAATCCATCTGGAAAATTGAAATTGATAGGAGTTACAGGTACGAATGGAAAAACAACTTCTGTATCGTTAATGTATGAATTGTTTCAGTCTTTGGGTGAGAAGGTAGGGTTACTTTCTACTGTCGAAAACAAAATTAATGATGAAGTTTACAAAGCTACACATACAACGCCAGATGCAATTGAATTGAATGCTCTTCTTGCTAAAATGGTGGAGGCTGATTGCCAATATTGTTTTATGGAGGTAAGCTCTCATGCTGTCGATCAAAAAAGAATTGCAGGAGTTAAGTTCTCTGGTGCTGTGTTTACAAATATAACGAGAGATCACCTTGATTATCACAAGACATTCGAAAATTATTTTGAAGCTAAAAAAGGATTCTTTGATACTTTGCCAAGTGATGCTTTTGTATTGACAAATGCAGAACAAGAATTTGGGGAAGAGATCGTGAAAGATACAAAAGCTAAAGTTTATACTTACGGTTTGAATGCTTATGCCGATTATAAAGCTAAAATTCTTGAAAATCAATTCGATGGTTCACTTTTATTGATTGATAATAAAGAGGTTTATACAAAGTTAATTGGAAAATTCAATGCTTACAATTCCCTTGTGACGTATGCTGTTGGAGTGCTTTCTGGTTTTGATGAGTTAGAGGTGTTGACCAAATTGTCGAATTTAACACCTCCCGATGGAAGATTTCAACAAAACGTGTCTGCGTCAGGAATAATAGCAATAGTTGATTATGCGCACACGCCAGATGCATTAAAAAATGTATTGAAAACAATAAAGAATATTAGAACAGGAAACGAAACGGTAATAACTGTTGTCGGATGCGGTGGTGATCGAGATAAAGGGAAACGCCCTTTGATGGCTAAAGTTGCATGTCAATTAAGTGATCAAGTCTTGTTTACTTCTGATAATCCTCGTAGCGAAAATCCTGAAACAATTATTGAAGAAATGGAGGCTGGAGTGCCTGCACAAGATTATAAAAAAACACTTTCAATTACGAGTCGAAAAGAAGCGATTAAAACCGCTTGCAAATTAGCAAAAAAAGGCGATATCGTTCTAATAGCAGGAAAAGGTCATGAAACTTATCAGATTATTGGAGATGAGGTGCTTGATTTTGATGATTATAAAATTGTAAAAGAAACATTAAAAAAATTAAATAAATAATGATATATCACTTATTTGAATACTTAGGCGAAAATTTCGATTTTCCGGGAGCTAGATTGTTTGGTTACATCTCTTTTAGAGCAAGTTTAGCAATGCTTGTTTCTTTATTAATCTCGATGGTTTTTGGCGGTCGTTTAATTAAAATGTTGCAACGGTTACAGGTTGGAGAATCTGTTCGTGACTTAGGGTTGGATGGGCAAATGGAAAAATCAGGAACCCCAACGATGGGAGGACTTATTATTTTAGCTGCTATCATTATACCAACATTATTGTTTGCGAAATTGGATAATATTTATACGATTACCATGCTAGTTGCTACGATTTGGCTTGGACTGATTGGGTTTATTGACGATTACATAAAGGTTTTTAAGAAAAATAAAGAAGGTCTTGCGGGTAAATTTAAAATTATAGGGCAAGTTGGAGTTGGAATTATAGTCGGTTCAATGCTATATTTTAGTGATGATGTAACGGTTCAAGAAAAAGTGTATTTCGAAGATTCTGTTTACACACAAGAGATGAGTAACAACGATTCGGGAGCCAAAACATTCGAATGGGTCGAAAGTAAATCGACCAAAACAACGATTCCATTTTTCAAAGCGAATGAATTTGATTATGCATGGCTTTTGCCTGAAGGTTATAAAGATTATGCCTGGTTAATTTTTATTCCGATGGTAATAATTATTGTTACGGCTGTGTCTAATGGCGCAAACATGACAGATGGTTTGGACGGCTTAGCAACAGGAACATCTGCTATTATGGGAGTTACTTTAGCAGTATTTGCTTATCTGTCTGGGAATGCAATTTTTGCCGATTATCTCAATATAATGTACATACCAAACGCTGGGGAACTGGTTATATTTATTAGTGCTTTTATTGGTGCTGCAATTGGATTCTTATGGTATAATTCTTACCCCGCAAAAGTTTTTATGGGTGATACAGGTAGTTTAGCGCTTGGTGGAATTATAGCTGTATTCGCAATCGCAATTCGTAAAGAGTTGTTAATTCCAATTTTTGCAGTGGTTTTCTTAGCTGAAAATGTTTCGGTAATGCTACAGGTTGGCTATTTTAAATACACGAAGAAACGATTTGGTGAAGGGAAAAGAATCTTCTTAATGGCTCCTTTGCATCATCATTATCAAAAAAAAGGAATACACGAAGCTAAAATTGTAGCTCGTTTCTGGATTGTAGGAATTATGGCTGCTGTATTGTCAATTGTAACACTAAAATTAAGATAAACGTCAAGTGAATAATCCAAAGAAAAATATCGTAATACTTGGCGGTGGAGAGAGTGGTGTAGGTGCTGCAATCTTAGCTCAAAAACAAGGTTTCAATGTCTTGGTGTCTGATAATGGTTTATTGAAAGATAAATACAAGTCGGAATTAGATCTTCATGCGATTAAATGGGAAGAAAATGGGCATACCTTAGAATTGGTTTATAAAGCTGATGAGATTATTAAAAGTCCAGGGATTCCAGATACGGCTGCTTTAATTGTAGAATTAAGAAATAGAAAAATTCCTGTAATCTCAGAAATAGAGTTTGCAGCTAGATATACCAATGCAACTAAAATTTGTATAACGGGGAGTAATGGAAAAACAACAACAACTTTAATGGTTTTTCACCTCCTCAAAAAAGCAAAATTTAATGTAGCAGTTTGTGGAAACGTTGGAGAGAGTTTCGCAAAACTGGTAGCTGAAGATAAACATGATTATTACGTGATAGAATTAAGTAGTTTTCAACTCGATGGGATGTATGATTTTAAAGCCGAAATCGCAATTCTTCTAAACATAACTCCCGATCATTTAGATCGATACGATTACAAGATGGATAATTATGCAGAAAGCAAACTCCGCATACTTCAAAATCAAACAGCGGATGATTTTTTCATTTACAATAAGGATGATGAATTAATTAATTCAAAAATAAAAAGCAAAAATATTAGAGCTAAAACTTATGCCTTTTCTATCGA
>WFNC01000056.1 GCA_015488785.1 Flavobacteriales bacterium
CAATGATTAATTATAAATCATTTGAATTGGAATTTGTCGGGGCTCGAAAAGAATCTTACAATAGAAATTCTAGAAACCCAATCGTAGAAAACGGAACTTTACAAGAAGATCAGGAAAGAAGAGATTTCTCGATTAATGCAATGGCAATTAGCTTAAATAAAGATAGTTACGGTACGTTAGTTGATCCTTTTGATGGTATAAAAGATTTAGAAAATAAAATTTTGAGAACTCCTCTAGATCCTTCAATCACATTTTCTGATGATCCATTAAGAATGATGAGAGCTGTAAGATTTGCTTCTCAATTAAATTTCAATATTTCACCGGAAGCCTTTGATTCGATAACTCAGAATAAAGAAAGAATAGAAATTATTTCCCAAGAGCGTATTACGGATGAATTAAATAAAATGATTTTATCAAATAGTCCATCAAAAGGATTTAAAATCTTATTTAAAACAGGATTGCTGCATCTTATTTTTCCAGAAATGGCGGCACTTCATGGTGTTGAATATAAAAATGGAAAAGGACATAAAGATAATTTTTATCATACATTGGGAGTCTTAGACAATATATTACCAAACACCTCAGATTTGTGGTTGCGTTGGGCGGCTATATTGCATGACATTGCTAAACCTCCAACGAAGCGATTTTACCCCAAACAAGGTTGGACTTTTCATGGGCATGAAGACAAAGGAGCGAGAATGATTCCCAAAATATTTAAGCGAATGAAACTTCCCTTAGATTCAAAAATGAAATACGTGCAAAAATTAGTTCGCCTTCATTTACGTCCAATTGCATTAACAAAAGAGTCAATAACGGATTCAGCACTTAGAAGAATTTTGTTTGAAGCAGGAGATGATATTGAAGATTTAATGACGCTTTGCAGAGCGGATATTACTTCTAAAAATGAAGAGAAAGTTAAAAGATTTAGAGCTAATTTTGACCGAGTAGAAGAGGAGTTAAAAAAACTTGAAGAAAAAGATAAAATTAGAAACTGGCAACCTCCAATAACAGGAGAAGTTATTATACAAACCTTTGATTTAAAGCCTAATAAAGTAATTGGCGACATCAAACTTGCAATTAGAGAAGCTATTTTGGATGGAGACATTGAAAATACTTATGAAGCAGCATTTGAATTTATGCTAATAAAAGGAAAGGAATTTAATTTAGTCCCAACCAAAAATATACAGAAATGAAAAGTTATACATTTAGGATAGTTATAGATACTAAAGAAGATAGTTTTAGAGATATTGAAATTTCTAAAGACGATAACTTCGAAACCTTACACGATTTAATTATTGAAGCATATAATTTTAAAGGAGATCAAATGACTTCTTTTTATATGAGTGATGACAATTGGGATAAAGGAGAGGAAATTGCATTAATGGACATGGGGTTTGGAAAATCAATGAAAGAAACTTTGCTTTCGGACATGATAAAAGAACCAAATCAAAAGATTTTATATGTTTATGATTTTCTTAAAATGTGGATTTTTTACGTCGAATTGATAAAAGAAAACCCTAAGAAAACTGTTGATAATTTACCTGCAATACTTGTTAGTGTAGGAGATTCTCCAAAAGAAGATGCTAAAGAAGTACCAAATTTATTGGAAGGAATGACAGAGACAAGCAAAAGTTCTGAAGTCGATGATTTTTATAGCCAATACGGTGATGAATTTAGCGAAGACTTTGACGAAGGTTTTGGTAGCTTTGAAAATATTGATGATTTGGATATATAATTAAGGTTCTACCGAGTTTGGTATGGATAATACTTAAATGACCTAAATACATTAACTAAAGTGAAACAAAAAACTAAAAAACCAAGTAACACTTAAACAATGAAACTATTTTTAGTTAGCATATTGGTCAGTGTTCTATTTTTTAGTAACAAAAAGAAAGATAAGAAAGTTCTCTTTCAAAATGCTATAGAAATCTACAACGATTCTATATGGATAGCAAAAACAGAAGTTTCTAATTTAGAGTATTTAACGTTTTTAAATTCCCAACCTAAAATAGAAAAGGTCAAATATGAATTGGCAGATTCATTGTGGAATAAAGTAAAAATAAATAATAAAAATTATGCCTCTTATTATTCCAAACATCCGGCTTATGCCAATTATCCTGTTGTAAATGTTTCTAAAGAACAAGCAATTTCTTTTTGTAAATGGAAAACAGAATCACTGAATAAAACGCTTAAAGAAAATTCAATTTTGATTAAAGTAAAAGCAAGGCTACCAAATTTATCAGAGTGGGAGAGAGGAGCTTATGGAGATTTACCGGCTTATTCAAAATACCCTTGGAAAGGAGTTCGGATGAGAAGGGAAAAAGGAAAAAACAAAGGATTGTTTAATTGTAATTTTAGAAATGCTAAAGGACAAACAATTAGTAACAAAAAGAAAATTAACATAGAAGAAGATGTTACAACTTCTGTCAATTCTTTTTTTGTAAATACAATTGGATTGTATAATATGAGTGGAAATGTTTCGGAAATGATTTTGAATAAACCAATTGCTGTTGGAGGAAATTGGTCTTCTTTAGAAACAGAAGTTAGTATAAAATCAAGTATTCCATTTTTGAAACCTTCTCCAAAAGTTGGTTTTAGGTACGTAATAGAAAGAATAGATTAATAGCTATTTCCATATAAAATAAGAAGAGTTTACTTATAAAATACTATCTTGTAAAAATGTTAAAGTTCGCAATTAAGAAAATACTTTATGGATTCCTAGTCCTTTTTGGAGTTGTAACTGCAATTTTCTTTTTGTTTAATGCAAAACCAGGAAATCCAGCGTTAATGATTGGAGGTCAAAACGCAACAAAAGAAATAATTAAAAATATAGAAAAAGATTTAGGATTAGATTTACCGCTCTATAAAAGGTATTTTTTATATCTAAATGATTTATCCGTTTTAGCATTAGATTCCAAAAACCCTGAAAGTCATTATTATATTTCTGAAAAAAAATATGGAAGTAAGACGAAACTGTTTTCAATAACAAGTTCTACCGATTTAATACTCAAAAATCCATATTTACGAAGATCATACAGTTCTAGAAGAGATGTTTGGGATGTCGTCAAAGAAAAATTACCAGACACAGCTATCTTAGCTCTATCAGCTGTTGGAATCGCTACTTTATTGGGGATTATAATGGGAGTTATTGCAGCGATAAATAAAGGAACTTTTTACGATACTTCAACTTTTATTATTGCTGTAACAGGAATGTCTGCTCCTTCATTTTTTGTGGCTTATATTTTTTCTACAGTAGGAGGCTTAGTTTGGTCAGAACAATTGGATTTACCAACATTTCCATTTATTTTAATGTTGCTATTTATTTCTGTAGGAATTATAAAAAAATACATACAACCACAAAAAGGATTAACACTATCGGTCAAAACAATATTGAACTGGGGCTTTAAAGGGTTGTTTATTGGAGCTGGAATTTGGGTGTTTTACATCGCAGGTTTTAGTATTTTTAATTTTCAAGAAATAGATTTATTTAGTTCGTCAATTCCATTACCTGGAACAGGACTAAATCCGGAAGGTCCTTTAGTTGATTTTGATGATTATACAGGAGAAGAAGTCTATTATTGGAAAAATTTATTCTTACCAACCTTAACACTAGGCATTAGACCGTTAGCAATCGTAACGCAATTAACCAGAAGTTCAATGCTTGAAGTTTTATCGCAAGATTATATACGAACAGCTAAAGCTAAAGGATTATCACAATATAAAATTATAACAAAACACGCACTGAAAAACGCCTTAAATCCTGTTGTTACGGCTGTATCAGGTTGGTTTGCATCATTATTGGCTGGTTCAGTATTTGTTGAACGCGTTTTCCGATGGAACGGACTAGGGAATGAATTGGTAACTGCTTTACAAAATGATGATTTACCCTTGATTATGGGAGCTGTTGTTGTTGTTTCGTCTTTCTTTGTTGTCATTACAATTCTAGTGGATATTATTTATGGTTTTTTAGATCCTAGAGTTCGGGTGTAATTAATATATTGACAGATTAGAATCTTATTCGTATTTTATATTATAGCAGAAAGGGTTAGTAGTTTTACTTTAGTCTATTTAACATAATATAAATTATAAGACAAAAGAACTAAAATAAAAATAACCCAGTTTTGGAATATAAACCTAATTCTCAAGAATAAAAATATTTAAGAGATTCTAAAGAAATCATAATTAGAAATCAAAAAAACATTAACTCAATTTACTTTCTACAATACGAATCATTCCTTTTGCAGTATTTTTAGAGGCTCCAATTCCGCCACATAATTTATCTAAATCTTGATAAGATGCTAGCATTTTTTCTCGCGAATTTCCTTTAACTATTTTTTCGAATTCAAATTTTAGATTCTCAATGTTCAATTCATTTTGAATCAATTCTTTAACAACTTCCTGATCCAATATTAAATTAACTAATGATATATATGTTATGTTAACGAGTCTTTTTGCAATCGCATAAGAAATTCCACTTGTTTGGTAGCAAACCACTTGTGGAACTTGAAACAAAGCTGTTTCCAATGTTGCTGTTCCTGACGTTACTAATCCTGCGTAAGAATTGTTCAATAAATTATAAGTATCATTGTAAATAATAGCCATCTTATTACCTTCTAAAACAGAGTGATAATAAGCTTCATCCAATCCTGGAGCACCTCCAATTACAAATTGAAATTGAGGATAATCTTTAGCTACAGCAAGCATTATTGGTAATTTTTTCTTTATTTCTTGCTTTCTGCTACCAGGCAACAATGCAACTATTTTTTTGTCCGATAAATTGTACTTTTTTAAGAATTTTTCAGAGCTCAATGCACTCGTTTTTCTAAAATTATTAACAGCATCTATTAGTGGATGTCCTACAAATTCAACTTCACAACCTCTGTCTTCATAAAACTTTTTTTCGAATGGTAATATTACAAATAATCGGTCCACAAATTCCTTTATGGTTTCTATTCGTTTTTCTTTCCAAGCCCAAACTGTTGGCGAGATATAATATAAGGTCGTTAAATTGTTTTTCTTTGCAAACTTTGCCATTCTAAGATTAAAACCTGGATAATCGATAAAAATTACAGCATCTGGTTTTTCGTCTAGCATTTGTTGTTTACACAGCTTTATGTTTTTTAGAATCGTTCTTATATTTAGAATCACTTCTAAAAAACCCATAAAAGCCAATTCCTTGTAATGTTTTTTTATGACAACTCCCTGCTTTTCCATTAAGTCTCCACCCCACCCTACAAACGTAGCATTTGGTCTTAATTCCTTAATCGATTTGACTAAATTTGCACCATGTAAATCACCTGAAGCTTCGCCAGATATGATAAAAAACTTCATAAATTTAATTTGTTATTAAAAATGAAAGTCCTCCAAGAACAAGTGTTACAACAACCAAGCCTTTAGCTGTTTCGTCAATTTTCCATTGAAAAAACAAAAGGTAAAAGAAAGCCATATTTGGTAACAATGAGAATACAATAATATCTTTATTGACCTCAAAGCTTGAATTCATGAAAATTGACCAATATTCACTTACTGTAGCTTCAGGAAGTTTTACTTCCCTAGATAAGAAAAAACCTAAAACGGGTAATACTAGTCCAGATACTACGCCTACCCAAATGTTATTATATTTTGATAATCTATATTTCAATGACATATTTATTCTTCTTTTTAACTAATTAATATTCTTTAATTAATAATCAATAGTTCGTTTTTTTATATTTTTACTCATGCTAGAAGTAATGTATGCTTTCAAAACAAAAAGTGTTACATTTTTCTAAAAATTACATCGTGTATAATACGACAAGTCAATTATGGTACATTTTCCTATAATTCGAACATTTCTTTTGTCTCATTTAGCGTATTGTAAGCCGTTAAATCATACTGAGTCGGAACAATTGAAACATAACCATTTTCCAATGCCCAAATATCGGTATCGGTTCCAGTATCTTGATTTTTAAATTCCCCAGCTAACCAATAATACTGTTTATTTAATGGATCTAAACGCTCTTCAAAGGTATCGTCCCAAAATGCTCTTGCTTGTTTTGCTACTTTTATTCCTTTTATTTCAGACAATGTTAATTTTGGAACATTCACATTCAAACAAGTTCCTTCTTTCATTTTGTTTGCTAAAGCTTGTTTTACTATTTTCTTAACAAAATGCTGTGTTACAGAAAAATCAGCTTCCAAATCATAATCTAACAATGAAAAACCAATACTGGGAATACCAAACAAAGCTCCTTCTATAGCGGCCGACATTGTTCCTGAGTACAAAACATTGGTCGAAACATTAGACCCATGATTAATTCCAGAAAGAATTAAATCAGGCTTACGATTTTCTTGTTCCAATTTATAAATACCTATTTTAACACAATCGACTGGTGTTCCAGAACAATTATATGCCCTATGATTTTCAAAATAATGTGTTTTATGAATCCTCAATGGATTATTAATCGTTATTGCATGCCCCATCCCCGATTGAGGTTTGTCTGGAGCCACGATCATCAACGCTCCAAATTCTTCAACAGCTTTAACTAAAGCCATTATTCCCGGAGCTGTAAAACCATCGTCATTAGTGATTAATATTAAAGGTCTATCTATATGTGAACTCATTTTATATTTTTAAGAATGTTATTTTGTAAAAATAGGAATTTGTATCTTATTAGACCTATTCTTTAGCGATTAACTTTAGCTATTATTTCACTTTATTATTATTTACGTTATTAAAAACAAGGTAAAAACCCTCTCTAACTAGCTAGATTTACTCATATTTTAACTTTAGTTATAAAAAACTTTAATTTTAATCTCAAATATTAGTTATAATGGTAATTAACCCTTATGTTTGCATCTAATTATATAAAAAAATTATTATGAGTAACGGAACAGTAAAGTTTTTCAACGATACAAAAGGATTTGGATTTATTACACCAGACGAAGGAGGAAAAGATGTATTTGTACATGCAAACGGATTAATTGATGAAATCAATGAAGGAGACAAAGTAAGCTACGATGTAGAAGAAGGTGCAAAAGGATTAAGTGCAGTAGATGTAAAAGTAGTATAATTATTACTATCTAATACAAATTGTATTAAAAAAGCCTATCAATTTTGATAGGCTTTTTTTTGTGTCAATAATTTAGAAAATTATTCTAAGATAAATAATAATGGCTCTACAGGTTTTGTGAATGTCATTTAATTTAAGAATCAAAAAACAACATTGGAATAATACATTTTACAAATCAACTTTCAGGTATCTATAATTTATACTACTCATACTAAAATCAGTAAAGCCTAAAAAAATAAGCATAAAAGTAAATTACCTTTTAAAAATCCAACCCTCCTCTTTGGTTGTTTTCAAAAATAATCGAGCGGTTTCTTTTGTTTCAAAATCACCAAGAATAGCATAATACTTTTCATTCTTACTATTGTAATAAACAAAAGCATCTTTAAACTCTCGCTTCAAAACACGAACCCTAGCCTTCGCATTTGATTTACTCGAAAAACTACCACTAACAATTAGAAAAGGTAAATTACTTGATGCCTCAATCGCTTCATTAATTATTTTTTTTGGTTCTTTTTCAACAAATACGTCCTCATATTTTTTCTCTTTTACCGCTCCCAATTGAGCTTCTTTTGGCAAACGAAAAGCCCAGCTATCTACCGCTTGGTTTTTGGCCGATTGTACCGCTTCAGCTCTTGTTTTATAACTACCTATGTAAGCGTAATTTCTATTGTTCTTCTTATTATAGTATAACTTAGCTTTTATTCCTTTTCGTTTTAATTCTCTCAATCTTCTTCGCGCACCTTCGCTCGTTTCAAACGAACCCGAAACTAAAATAAATTGCCCATCAATCAATTCATTTTTAATCGGTTTATTAGAATGTTTACTGGGCTTTATCTGTCTATTCTCCCGCTCCTTTTTACGCTCTAATTCCTTCTTAGCCAATGCAGCCAACATTTCATCTCTTTCTGTTATGTTTATAGGAATACTATCGTAGTAAGTATCATGAAAAACCATTATTCGACCACTATAGCAAGCCGTCCAAACATTCTTTGTTCGATGATCAACAGTTACTCCTATTGGTTTACTTTTAGTTTTCGAAGTAGCTATTATTTTCATCGTAGCAGTCTCCAATTTAGTCAATTCGTTACTCCCATAATTTACAACATACAAAAACTTACCATCCTTAGAAATATCCATAGAACGAGGTAATCTACCTGTTTTCTTCTTTACAATTTTTCTCGTTTCCAAGTCTAATTTAGCAATCTTTCCTTCTCCATTCAAACTAATATAAAGCATTTTTCCATCTGGCGACAAACACAAATGCCTAGGATTTCGACCAATATCATCTAACCATTCAATTGTATAATTTCCTAAATTCAATTTCGCAACTTTTCTTCTCCCCATTATGGCAACATAAGCAAACTCACTCTTCGCATCAACTACAATTCCCCTAGGGTAAGCATCTAGTTTAATTCGTTTAATTTCCTTGTTCAATTCCGTATCAATCACACTTAAGTCACCACTACTCCAATTCGAAACCAATATTTTTTTGTTATCTGGCGTAGTAGCCATATATTTTGGAACAGCTCCAACTATTATTACTTTTTCTATCTCAAAAGTTCTGGTATTTATTTTATAAACATAACTACTGTCATATTTTGTAGCAGAATTACAAGCATCGCAACCAGGTTTCGAAAACTCAGAAGAACTACCTCCAGTCATTTCATAATTAGAAACCCAAGCATATTTTCCCTCATGACTAAAAGTACACTCCACAGGCGCTCCCCTATAATTTCCTGTATGATTCAAAAAACCATATTTCCCCAATTTTATATTATCAGGAATTGTTTTTACAAGCTCAAATTTTCGATTATAAACCGTTATCGTATGCTTGTACATCATATTTTGAGCGAAAAACAAACCATAATCATTAGACACAACAGACTTTGGCGAAATCCTCCCCGAAATAGTATTCAACAATTCTAATTTCTTCCCATGTATATAAACAATAGAGTCCTTCTGCTGCCCCACAGCCAGATTAGTATATAATAAGGAAAGAATTAAGATATAGCGCACTTTGTTTTGTTTCAGTTAGTTTCAATATACAAAAATGCACTTTATTACATTAGCTAATCGATAAATAAAACTTATTACTTCATATCTAATTGTTGAAAAAGAACCATGCGGTTATTATTTAGCTCAATTAGGGCGTTCGAGCGGGTCATCCGCACTCGCTTTTTTGTTCCGTAAAAAAAAACGGAACAAAAAGAGCTCAAACAATTGCTACTACCCCTAACGCAATAAAAAACGGAATCATTTTCGGCTTTACAATCTAATATTCTAAAAAAAAAAGAGGTTCTACCGAGTTTGGTATGGATAGTATGATTTAGAAGTAGCTCAAAGTTTAATATTCTAATCGCTTTTTTGTAAAATGAACAATGTATTAAGGATAATATTTTTTGATGCTTAAATTTATATCAAATGTAAAAACACAATCTTTTGAAAAAGTAAATTTATCCCTACACCGAAGCCTACAAAATCAATAAATAGAAAACGATATAGC
>WFNC01000057.1 GCA_015488785.1 Flavobacteriales bacterium
ACATAATAAGTTGTATTTGCATTAATTACTGGTGTTGAAAAAGTAGCACCCTGTGCAATGCTTGTTCCTCCGGTAGAATTAGCAAACCATTCTATATTTCCATTTGCCGTAGCTGTTAGATTTACAGAACTTGCTGCGCACATATTTACATCGGATGTACTTGGAGTAGATAAACTACCTACTGTTACAGCATTTACGACAGAAGAATTATCACTACCACAAGCATTGCTGCTAACAGTTAGTGAAACTGTATATGTACCAGCTGTAGTATAAATATGAGTTGGGTTAGGTGAAGCTGAAGTATTCCCATCACCAAAATTCCAAGAAAAATTGGAGCTAGCAGAACTACTATTCGAAAAAGTTACACTCATAGGAACTGCGCACCCCTCAGAAATATTTTGTGTAAACTGAGCTGAAATAGCTCCTGTAGATCCGTTTCCAAAACCAACTCCATACCAAGCATTGTGAGTCGCTTCTAGTTCTGGTGAGCAAGCTCCAAAAATATCTTCGGCTGCTTGTATCGAATAAGTATATGCATCTTGGTAAGTAGAAGTAGAAGTAAGATAAACTGTAAGCGTTCTAAACGCTATTTTAGAAGCATTATCAAGTCCTATACCCGTTACTGAATAATTATTTCCTATATCATTTGTTCCAGAACCTCCATCTGTAAGTAGGTAATACCAATAATTAAGTACTCCACTATTTTTATGTACCCCTCCATTATCAGCTGTTCCTGTGTACCAATTTGTTCCTTGATAAGTATCTGGATCATTGGTTAAGTTTGGATTACTCATATCTCGCATTACAAAGCCAAGTCCATTTCCTAAAACCCAATCCGTATTATTAGGTCTTCCGAAAGCTTCAATAGAACGTCCGAAAATATCACTAAACGATTCGTTTAATGCGCCTGATTCATCTTGATAAACAAGGCTAGCCGTAAATTGAGTTAACCCATGTGTAATTTCATGACCTGCAATTTTTGGTGTAGTGTATGGATTATTCCCATTTGAACCATCACCATAAGTCATTCTATTTCCATCCCAATAAGCATTCGCAAAATTCACATCATAATGAACATAACTAATTAACGCTTTCCCATTTCCATCAACGCTATTGCGGTTGTGTTTTGTTAAATAATAATCGTAAGTTATCTCTGCTCCCCAATGCGCATCTAATGCATACTTATCTGTATTTGAATAATTCCAATTATTATCAGCATCTGTAAAATCTACAGCAGCATTGTAATCTGTTCCGTTCTGCATATTGTATGTCCCAATACCATTTCCACGTCCTGTTTCTTCAAGCGTAAATCCTGAGTTACCTGAAAAAGCCGTAATTGTTTGCGTTCCACTATAACCAGTAAGCCCTGTTCCTACTTGATCCGCTATGTGTATTAAATCGTGTACAAAAACAACTTCTCCCGTTTTTGAATCAATAAAAATTTCTTGTCTTGAAACAGGCGAATGAGCATAAACATCGAATCGATAAGCTAAACGATAACTTTCTGTACTAAATATTCCGTTTTTCGGAGCGTAAACCAATTCTCCTTTTGGAAAATAAGATGCAAAAGGGTTGTCAAGATCTCTTTGTAAAGCTTTTTCTTCTGAAGGTAACTCCCATTTATATTGATTGGCATTAACAAAAGTAAGCGCTTTGGCTAATGCTTCTTCTTCTGACAATAAAGTTTCTCCCGCTGTTAATTTCGGAATATAAAAACCATTGAATTTATCTACATACCCCTTTTTTACATGAGCCATAATATCGGCTCCAAAAACTTGTTCTGATTGGAAGTATAGGTTAAATCGATAGTGGGTATAATTAAATTCATCTTGTGATTTATTTTTTAAAACCAAAATAAATTCATCCTCTAAATGGAATTGAGTTTTAAACCATTTTTGAAAATCTTGAATTCGAACTAAATCATTTACTTTTACAAAAGAAGGTAATCCTGTTTCTTTATTTTGATTTAAAATCGTAAAAATCTTTTCTTGAGAAAAAGAATACTGAGGTGCAAATAAACTAGATACAAATAAAGTAAGAAGAATTAGTTTTTTCATGGGAGTTGTGTTTAAATACGAGAACAATTAGCAAGACAAAGGTTAAAAAATAATAATTTATCAACCCTGCACTTAGCCAAATATAAACAAAATATTTATCTTTATTTCATGTTAGAAGCCAAACTTTAAATTCAAACCCTTTGTAAACAACTCTAAACTTGCACTTTATCGCTAAATACTCTATTTGACATACACTTTATTACACTTATTTTATTTTTTTAAAAGTTTTACCTCATCCTGAATTCCAGTATCGTGACTTAATATTTTTAAGATGTAATAACCTTGTTTTAAATTTGGTAATGCGAGCTTCATTTCTTCAGTATTCTGTTTTGAAGTTTTTATTTGTTTTCCTTTTAGATCAAATACACTAAACACATAAGGGGCTTTTTTGTTCAGTTCAATTGTAATAAAATCTATAAATGGATTAGGATATACTTTCTTAATTAATTCTTTTTCAGAAAGTAAATTATTTTGTGACTCTATTTTTAATGTGTCATTTGTAAATTCATCTTCTAAATAATCAGGGTGATTAGAAATCAATACCTCAGGTTCAAGCTGTTCTAGAACAAGTCTAAATATATCTTTTGCATCTTTTTTACCCGCTTGAATCGTTTTAACTCCAGCTGTGTCGATAATCAGGTTGGTATATTCCCCGTCTTCGAGTCTATTATTAATTATACTTGATTGTAACCACTCGGTTTCAAGTCCTGTCACGGATGAGTCTGTAAATTTTAGGGCGTGTATTGCAAACGCTTCATTTTCAATAGATCGATTTAGTAGATATAGTTCTTTTCTTTTAGTCACTGTTCCAGCGAATACAGTATCAGTATCTGATTTGACTAAGTAATTATAGTCACTTGCTTTATCAAAGTATAGCGTGTATTTTACGGTATCGTTTTCTCTTATTATCTGAAATGACTCCCCTACTTTATTAGACAAATTAATTGTTCTTCCTTTTATTGGAGCTTCAAAAGCAACTTCAGTTTCAAACTCTTCACATCCCAACAAAAGAATTGAATACATTAAAATCAATACGCTTGTACTTTTTGTCATTTTTTGAATTGAAAATACGACATCCTAAGTTACATAAAAACAAATGAAAATCAAGCCATTAGATTTAATCTTTCTACTTAGAACGTTCAATTAAGGTTTTTGCAAAATCTAATAAATAGTTTTTATTTTCTTCTGGTAAGTTAATTTTATTTAAGAAATCAATTGATTTTTCATAATACTCCCACATCACCTCATCGGCTTGTTCTTTTACTTTTAAATCCGTAAAAACGGTCGTTACAGCAGTTACTTTTTCAGCATTATCATAAGTCGATTTGTTCAACCATGTGTTCAACTCTTCTTCTTGTTGAGGGGTTGAATCTTCTAATGCTTTCAACAATAAATAAGTCTTTTTGTTTGCCAAAATATCTCCTCCTACTTGCTTACCAAATAAAGCGGAATCACCATAAACATCTAAAATATCGTCTTGAATTTGAAATGCGATACCTAAATTAACACCAAAATCATACAAATTCTCTTGATCTTCTTTAGACGCATCAGCCAAAATTGCTCCTAATTTTAATGCACAACCAACCAACACAGATGTCTTCAACTTAATCATTTCGATGTATTCTGGAATTGTAACATCTTCTCTTGTTTCAAATTCCATGTCTAAATGTTGCCCTTCGCAAACTTCAATTGCAGTAACATTAAACAAATCTAAAACAGATCTTAAGTACTTATCTTTACAAGAAGTAACCATTACGAAAGCTTGTACAAACAATACATCTCCTGATAGAATAGCCGAATTAATATCCCATTTTTCATGAACGGTTTCCATTCCTCTTCTTAAAGGTGCGTCGTCCATGATATCATCATGTAATAAAGTAAAATTATGAAACATTTCTATTCCAACAGCAGATTTGTAAGAATCTTCTAATTTACCACCAAATAAATCGGTTGCTAATAACGTTAAAACGGGTCTTAATCGTTTACCTCCAAGCGACAAAATGTAACTGACAGGATCGTATAAAGCTAAATCACTTTTCTCTTTTTCTAATAGTTCTAATTGCTCTAAAACCAACGATTGATATTCTGATATTTCTTTCATTATTCTAATTAATCAATAAGACTCATTAAATATTTTCCGTAACCACTTTTCACTAAAGGTGTAGCTAACTTTCTTAATTGTTTTGCATCGATGAAACCTCTTGAAAATGCAACCGCTTCAATACAACCAACTCCCAAACCTTGACGTTCTTCGATTGTTTGAACATATTGTCCTGCTTGCATTAACGAAGTAAATGTACCTGTGTCTAACCAAGCTGTTCCACGTTCTAGTATTTGAACTTTAAGTTTTCCTCTTTCCAAGTAAGCTCTATTCACATCTGTAATTTCGTATTCACCTCGATCTGACATCTCAAGATTTTCGGCAATTTCAACTACATCATTATCATAAAAATATAATCCAGGTACAGCGTAACTAGACTTAGGATTACTAGGCTTTTCTTCTATTGAAATCACCTCATTCTTTTCATTAAAATCAACGACTCCATAACGTTCTGGATCAGATACGTGATAAGCAAAAACTAATCCTCCTTCTGGGTTTAGGCTTTCTCTTAACAGATTTCCCATTCCCGTTCCAAAGAAAATATTATCACCTAAAACAAGTGCAACTTTATCTTTTCCAATAAATTCTTTCCCGATTACAAAAGCTTGCGCCAATCCGTTTGGTTCTGACTGTACTTTATATTGAAAATTACATCCCAATTGTCTGCCGTCTCCCAATAAAGTTTGAAATGCTTTTTGATCGTGTGGAGTTGTAATAATAAGAATATCTTTTATTCCTGCTATCATTAAAGTAGATAGTGGATAATAAATCATTGGTTTATTATAAACAGGCATCAATTGCTTGCTAACCGCCAACGTTAACGGATGTAACCTTGTTCCTGAACCTCCTGCTAAAATTATTCCTTTCATACTCTTTTATTCTTTATCAGACTTCTTTTTAATAACCAATCGATCTAAATCTATATCTTCTTCCTCTTCTAAAACTTCTAGTAGAGGATCTTTAAATGCTTTTGTTGTGATTCTTTTTTCTAATGACAGTAATAAAGAAGGTAACAAAACTAAATTTGCAAGCATTGCCACAAATAACGTTACAGAAACCAATACTCCTAACGCTTGAGTTCCTCCAAAATTAGAAGCTGCAAAAACGCCAAAACCAAAGAATAAAATAACGGAAGTATAAATCATACTGACTCCTGTTTCTTTAATAGCGGCAGAAACAGCTGCTTTAATATTCCAATTTAGCAATGATAATTCTTGTCTGTATTTAGCTAAAAAGTGAATTGTATCATCTACCGAGATACCAAAAGCAATACTAAAAACAAGAATTGTAGATGGTTTTATAGGAATCCCTAGTAAGCCCATAATTGCTGAAGTAGTGACTAGTGGCAATATATTTGGAATCAACGACACTAGAACCATTTTCCATGAATGAAATAGGAAAGACATTAGAATAGCAATAACTGAAATAGCTAATGCTAAACTTATGAATAAATTATTAACCAAATAAGTCGTTCCTTTTGTGAAATTGACCGCACTTCCTGTTATTATATAGCTTAGTTTGGAATGATTTTCTAATGTTGAATTTAAAACAGTTGCAAAATTTTCGTCTTCGTATAATTTCATAAATGAATTTTCGTCATCCATAAAGACATCTGCTAAAGTTGGGTCTTTACTAATATAATACGATTCTACATCATTTCTAATCCAAGAATATTTAGTGTAAAGTTGGTCTAATAATTCTTCTTTTTTATTAATGTCTTTTTCAGCCAATGCTTTTTCAGCCAAAAGGTATTCTTCATTAAGAATTAAATCAATTCTTTTTGTAACTCTATCCAAAACAACATTCATTGTATCGATACCTATATCTGCAATTTGAACTGTAATTCTTGTTTGCAATTTCTTAGCATCTAAAAATGTGCTTAACATTTGATTGGTACTATCTGAACCGTCAAGTTTAAATGAGTTTTTAAAATATTTAGAATCCAAAATTTTCTTTAATCCTCGTTTACTTTTTAGTACATATTTATCGGGATTTCCATTCGAATACGCTTGAGTAATAAATTTAATTCCATCTACCAAAGAAATAGATTTCGATAATTTATCTTCTAATAAAAGTGTTTTTTGAATTTCATCTATTTTACGAATATTATCATAACTCTTATAAATTGTATCTTTTGAACTTAAAACAATTTCGAAAGGCAATATCCCACCTAATTCACGTTCAAAAAACTTTAAATCTTGAACTACAATTTCTTTTCGGGGAAGATCATCAACAATGTTTCCTGAAGTTTTCATACGCGTCATTCCGTATATTCCTAAGAAAAAAGCCAATGCCGTTAAACTATAAACATAAACTCTATAATCTGCACTTAAAACCTCTAACCTGGCAACTACTTTATCTAACCATTTTCGTTCTAAATGCCTAACGTGTTTCTCTTTAGGTGGAGCTAGATAACTGTAAATAATAGGTACGACTAAAATAGAGACAATAAAAAGTAACAATATATTTATTGAAGCAATAACTCCAAAATCTTGCATCATTTTACTGTGTGTAAATATAAATGTACCGAACCCCATTGCTGTCGTTGCATTAGTCAACAAGGTAGCTGTCCCTACTTTTTTTATGACACGTGTTAATGCTTTTATTTTGTTTCCGTGAACTTTAAAATCTTGTTGGTATTTGGTTATCAAATAGACACAATTTGGAATTCCAATCACAATCATAAGCGGAGGAATTAGCCCCATCAAACCAGTGATTTTATAACCGATTAAACCTATAGATCCTACTGACCAAACGACACCAATAAGAACGACAACTAACGAAATAAAGACAACTCTAAATGACTTGAAGAAAACATAAAGTAAAGTCGATGTAATTAACAATGCTAAAATCGTAAATAAATAAAGTTCTTGTTTAACCTTCTTCATCATCACGTCCCTAATATAAGGAAGTCCTGAATAGTGCAATGGACCTATCGCTTCGGTATAAGTCTCCGCAACTTTATGAATATCTTGAATTAGATTCCCTCTACTTTTAGAATTAAAAAGATCTTTATTCAAGAATAACATCATTAAATGAAAATCATCTCCATTTTTATAAACAACATCTTCATAAAAAGGCAAATTTGTAATCACTTGCTTAAGACTATCTATTGTTTTTTGAGTGGTTGGAAACTGCTCAAAGAGTGGTTTTATTTCAAAGGTCTTCTCTTTTTTGTTTTTTACGACATTAAACATATGTGCCTCGGAAAACACAGAATCAATCACAGTTCCATACTCGACAGGAGATGTTCCATAAATAGGAACTTGAATTGTTTTTAATTCTTCTCCCATTTCATACCACTTCTTGAAATTGTCGTATTGATAAAAATCTTTATTCGTTGTTGCTATAACTACGGCGTATCCATCTTTACCAAAATCTTTTTTAAACTTTTCGTAGCTTATGCTGATAGGATCATTTTCGGGAAGCAGTCTAGACAATTCGTAAAGCATTTCGACTTTTGTCGCAAAATACCCCATAACAATTGTCACGAAAAACAATACAATTAATATTGTAAGTCTATTTTTTAGTATAAGTCTAGCTATTCTCTGCCACATAAATTTTATTTTCAATCTTCAAAAATACTGAAAATAAACGGCACTACACAAAAACAAACTGTCTTTTATATGGAAAAGTTTATTTACTCTATTCTTATCTTAAAAATTATTAAAATTTAACAAAAATAGAAAATAATTTCACTTAGATAAATTAAAACTTTAGATTGCAGACTTAAAGAGACAGCTTTTAAAACCTATAACAAAGTTATGACTCCTGAACCAAGTTTTAATACTTTTTCGTTTTCTAATTTCTTTAACAATCTAGAGATCACCTCTCTTGAAGAGCCTAATTCGTTTGCTATTTTTTGATGTGTGATTTTTAGCTCTCTAGTCGATTTTATAGCAGCTTCTTTTTTAAGGTAATCGAGTAAAAGTTGATCTTTTTTGGAGAACGTAAGCAATTTTACAAACTCTAAAAGTTCTTCGAACTTAGCATTGTAAAGATTGTAAACAAATTCATTCCATTGCGGATATCTCTTCCCTAAAGAAACTACGTTATCAGAAGGTAAGAGTAAAACTTCAGACGTTTCAACTATAACCGCTTTAACCTTACTTGTATTATTATTAACACACGCCGTCAAAGACATAATGCAACTCTCCCCCGACTGAATGTAATAAAGCAATATTTCATGTCCGTTTTCATCTTCCTTATAAACTTTTACAAGTCCAGAAACCAACAGAGGAATCATTTTTATATAAGCTCCTTCCTCTAAAAAAACTGTTCCAGATGGAGCTGTTTGCAAAACGCAAAGTTCAGCCAACTCATTTCTTAAAGCTGGAAGCTTAGCTAACTCAGGGAAGTATTGTATTAGGATATTATTTTTTAACAAGGTCGATTCCTTTAAATGTTAATGCAACAAACAACATTACCCATGGAGTACCATGCATAACCACATCAAACCAATCCATTGCACCCATCGGATGTTCACCAGAAAAAGCTCCTCCACCTGCAATCCATTGAATCTTACCCCAAATGTGAGGCGGATTAAACGGCGCCAAACCTAAAGTCAAAGCAGGGAGAATCCAGAGTTGGACATTTTTATAAAAAGGTGTTTCTGACATCTTATTTTATATTTTCTTTAATAATAGAACTTAACTGGGGAGCTGGAACAACTCCTGATTGTCTCCACAATAATTTTCCTTTTTGAAAAAGAATTAAAGTTGGAACTCCTCTAACTTGAAATTTTTGAGCTGCTTGAGGATTTTTATCTACATCAACTTTTATGATTTTTAATCTATCATCAAGTTCATTTTTAACTGTTTTTAGAATCGGAGCCATTGCCTTACAAGGGCCACACCATTCTGCTGCAAAATCAACTAAAACAGCTTTTTCTCCATTTATTAAATCATTAAATTTAGACATGATATTTAATTTTTAAGATCTATTGAAACCAAAAAAAATGGTTTCAATGTAAAAGATTAGAAGAGAAGCTTCAATTATTAAGAAGCTTCTCTTTTAATTACGAATTATTTTAAAAGTTCTTTTTCTATGACATCTACAAGTGCTCCTTTTGGCAAAGCTCCTGCTTGCATCATTGGTTGTTTTCCTACAGGTATGAAAAGCATACTAGGAATACTTCTAATTTGGAATACTGCCGACAATTCTTGTTCCGCTTCTGTATCTACTTTATAGATATTTATTTTACCATCGTATTCGTTTGACAGTTCTTCTAAAATTGGAGCGACTGCTTTACAAGGGCCACACCAGTCCGCATAAAAATCGATTATTGCAGGAATCTCTCCTTCAAATTTCCATTCTTTAGATTTTGTATAATCAAATACTTCTGCTTTAAATTTCTCTGTTGTTAATTGTATTGTTGCCATTTTGTTTTATTTTTATTTCAATTAATTGTCTGTAAGTTATTTATTAACTGACAATTTCTGACTACAAAGATGAGAATAAGTTCACAAACAAAGTGTAACAATAGTAACTATCGTGCAAATAAACCTATTTTAGAATCAGATGCTAATAATATCTTAGTTCTTCCGAGTTTAGCATGGATAGTCTAATTTAGAAATGAACCTAGGTTTATACACTGTTTTTTTTATAACATTTACAACGAATTACGAGGAAATCACAAAAGTTAGGAAATTCGGGGCAGTATCAAAAACTGGGGGATTCTATTTTTCAAGCAAATAAATTTTCTAATCTAAACAAAAAAAAAGCTTATCGAAAATTCGATAAGCTTTTTAAGATTAGTGGTGCCTCCAGGGATCGAACCAGGGACACCAGGATTTTCAGTCCTGTGCTCTACCAACTGAGCTAAGGCACCAACCTTATTGGTCGGCAAAGATATAAATATTTATTTAATTACCAACTATAATTTTTATTTTTTTTAATTATTACCCAAAATCAATGGCATACCTTCTGCATTTCCGATAATAACCACTTTACTATTTGGAGATTTAGCCAACTCTAAAGTTGCGTCTATCCCTCTCTCTTTAAGAATGTTAGGCGTTAATGATGCGTTTAATATTCTATTTGCTTCTGCTTTTCCCTCTGCTGCAATTCGAATACGTTTCGCTTCTTTTGTTTCTTTTTGAAGTTTAAATTCATACTCTAAAGATTCTTGTTCGTACTTTAGTTTATTTTCAATGGCATCTTTTATTGTGATTGGAAGGGTAATATCTCTTACCAAAACTTCATTGGTTTGAATGTACTGTCTTCCTAAAATGACTTTTGTTTCTTCATAAATTTCTGTTTGAATGACATCTCTTTTTGACGAATAAATTTCTTCTGGTGTATAACGTCCAATTACACTTCTCGTTGCTGAACGAATAGCAGGTTTAACGATATCACTCAAATAACCTCTCCCTTTTTCTTTATGTAAAGATGGTATTTTAATCTCTTCTAATTGAAACCAAGTCGATATTTCAACAGTAATATCTAATCCGTTAGAAGACAAAACTTTCATTTTTTCCATAATTTCTTGCTGTCTGGTTGGATAAACAACCATTTTGTTCCAAGGTGCTAGAACATGAAAGCCTTCTCCATAGGTTTTATCTATTTTCACCCCTCCTCCAAAAGTTCTAAAAAGCACTCCTGCTTCACCTGCTTTTATGGTTATAGAGCTTTTAACTACAAATACTAAAGCTATAATTAAGACAATAACGGGTATTACAACTCTTTTTAATTTTTCGGAATCGAATTCTGGTGGTCTATTTTGATTCATTTTTTTTTGTTTTTTATTTTTTTGTAAAGGTATGAAGTAATTGTTAATGTAACTGTTTAATAATGTAATAATGTAGCAATTGAATAATAGAACAATGAAATAATGTAAAAATTGAATAATGTACTAATTTTAACAATTAATTAATCTAGCAATTGAAAATTTAAACAATGTGATAATAAAACAATGTAATGTTTAAAAAAAATTGAATAATGTAAAACGTAGGCGGTATGAGATTGAAGAAAAAGAAAAAGAAAAGGTATAAATAGCGAAAAAGTTTGTGCCTTTTATTTATGGTTCTACAGGATTTGATGTGGGTATAAGTTTAAGTTTTCCTAAAAGAGATAAGTTTTTTGTGTTTAATGAATTTAAGAATAAAAAACAACATTGTACATTGTAGCTTTTACAAAAAAAAACAATTAAAGTATTAAACCTTGGGGTACTTCTAAATTATACAAACCTCACTAAAATCGGTAGAACCTTATTTATCAATAAATCTTATTGTGTTGAACTGTAGCTGTTTTGCGTTAGGGATAGGAGCTTTGTTTGAGCTCTTTTTTGTTTCGTTTTTTTTACGAAACAAAAAAAGCGAGTGCGGATAGCCCGCTCGAACGCCCAAATAATTTTATAGATTAGTTTTGGTATGTAAAGTTTTGTACTTTTGGGGCTATGGGTTTAACATTGCTTTCTTCTCCGTTGCAGGGGTTTACTGATTTTCGATTTAGAAATACTTTTAATGAATTTTTTGGAGGTATTGATACTTTTTATTCTCCTTATATTAGATTGAATGGAAAACTGGTGGTAAAACCCGCTTATGAAAGGGATATTCTGCAAGAGAATAACACTGAATTGACTGTGATTCCTCAAATAATGACCAACGATGCCGATGAATTTTTGTTTGTTGCCAAGTATGTACAAGATTTGGGATATAAGGAGCTGAATTGGAATTTGGGTTGCCCCTACCCTATGGTTACCAAGCGAGGAATGGGAGCTGGTTTGATTAGTGAATCGGAGAAGATAGATGCTATTTTGAATCGAGTACATTCTGAGTCTGACATTTTGGTTTCTATGAAAATGAGAATGGGACATGAAGATAGCAACGAAATACTGGATACTTTGCCTGTTTTGGATAAATATCCGTTGAAAAACATTGCGATTCATGCTCGAATAGGAAAGCAACTATATAAAGGAGGTGTTGATTTGGAGGCTTTTCAAAAATGTTTGGACAACACAAAACACAAGCTTTATTATAATGGAGATATTACATCGGTAGAAATATTTAGAGAAATGAAAGAACGTTTTCCTTCAATTGACCATTGGATGATCGGAAGAGGGTTGATTTCTGATCCTTTTTTGCCCAGCATGATTAAAAACGACACGACTGAATATCCCGATAATAAACTAGAACTGTTTAGTCAATTTCACGATTCGCTATACCAACAATATGCTGAGGCGCTTTCTGGGCCTAAGCATTTGACGCTAAAAATGTATCACTTTTGGGAATACTTTGCGAGTACATTCAATAATCCTCACAAAACATTGAAGAAGATAAAGAAAGCAAAGTCAATTTATAAGTACGATGCAGCTGTAAAAGAGATTTTTAATCGTGAGAAAACTATTTGATTTTAGGATCAACAACTTCGTCCTTAAAAATCATATTTGTAATGTTTATAAAATCTTGTACACTTAATTGTTCTGGTCTTTTAGTAAACAATTCGCTTGCTTTTAGCTCGTCAGACAACAACGGTTTAAGAGAACTACGAAGCATTTTTCTACGTTGATTGAAAGAAGTTTTGATCACTTGTTTAAACCTTTTTTCGTCGCAATCTAGTTTTTCTACCTTGTTTCGAACTAATCTAATTACTCCCGACTGAACTTTTGGCGGAGGATTAAACGCTGCTGCATCTACTGTAAAAAGATATTCAATGTCGTAAAAAGCTTGTAAGAGAACACTTAGTATTCCGTATTTTTTTGAACCTGGTTTTTCTGCTACCCGTTCTGCCACTTCTTTTTGAAACATCCCTACAACTTCGGGTACTCGATGTCTTTCTTCTAAGACTTTAAAAAGTATTTGAGTCGAAATATTGTAAGGAAAATTTCCTGCAACGGCGATATTCCCATCTGTTATTGTATCAAAATCCAACCCTAAGAAGCTTTCTTGAAGAACTTTTAATTTTGGATAATGCTGATTGAGGTAAGAAACAGAATCTCGATCTATTTCTGCGGCTACAGTTACATAGTCCTTATTGTTTAATAAATGTTTTGTAAGTGCACCTGTTCCTGGTCCAACTTCTACAACGTGCGTGTAGTTTTCTGTATTCTTTAACGCGTTTGCAATATTGAAACTAATGCTATCATCAATTAAAAAATGCTGTCCTAAATGTTTTTTTGCCTTTACCATAACCTGCTGTAAAAGTAACAAAAATAGCCTATCTTTACCCTTTATTTTAATCAAATATTTTGATTTGCAAATCCAATAGAAAGATAACTGTAACCTTGGTTACGCTCAGAACAAATTTCTCTTCTTACATTTGCATTGTCAAAAAGAAAAACAAACACTATGAAAATTGAACAACTTTATACAAACTGTTTAGCAGAAGCGGCTTATTATATAGAATCTAACGGAGAAGCAGTGGTAATTGACCCATTGAGAGATGTAGATGAATATATAGAAAAAGCAAAAATAGGAAATGCGAAAATTAAGTATATCTTTTTAACACATTTTCACGCTGATTTTGTTTCAGGACATATCGATTTAGCAAAAAAGACAGGAGCAACTATTGTTTTTGGACCTGGAGCTAAAGCAGATTTTAAATTTCATGAAGCTACTGATGGAGAAATATATAAAGTAGGAGAATTAACATTAGAATTACTTCACACACCAGGACATACAATGGAATCTATTTCGTTGCTATTAAAAGATGTAAATGGTAAAGATCAATGTATTTTTACAGGAGATGTTTTGTTTATTGGAGATGTAGGAAGACCAGATTTGGCCGTAAAATCCGACATTACTCAAGAAGACTTAGCAGGACATTTATTTGATTCGTTAAGAAATAAAGTAATGCCATTGGCAGATGATGTAATTGTTTACCCCAATCATGGAGCAGGTTCTGCTTGTGGAAAAAACATGAGTAAAGAAACTTTTGATACTTTAGGACATCAAAAAGAAGTAAACTATGCCCTTAGAGCGGACATGACTAAAGAAGAGTTTATAAAAGAGGTATTGACAGGACTAAAAACACCGCCTCAGTATTTCCCTAAGAATGTAATGCTAAATAAATCGATCAATTTGGATATTGATTCTATTCTAAAAAGAGGAAGTGAAGCTTTGGATGTAGAAACATTTAAGTCAATGGCAGAACATGACGGAGCTTTGGTTATCGATTGTAGAACGCAACAAGAGTTTGCAAAATCGCATATTCCTAACTCTTGGTTTTTAGGTTTAGATGGTAATTTTGCCCCATGGGTAGGCGCTTTAATCGAAGACATAAAACAACCTATAATTTTAGTCGCTCCGTTTGGTAGAGAAGAAGAAGCTGCTTCTCGTTTAGCACGAATTGGGTACGACAATTCTTTAGGATTCTTAAAAGGAGGGATTCAAACTTGGATTGACGCAGGCAATGAAGTTGGAAGTCTTAAATCGATATTGGCTACAGAAATGGAGCAAGATTTGAAAAGAGGAATCAACTTAGTAGATGTAAGAAAAGAATCAGAATATTTATCAGAGCATAGTATAGATGCAGGAAACGAACCTTTAGACACTTTATTAAATAACATTAAAGCATTTGACAAAAACAAAACCTACTACATTCATTGTGCAGGAGGTTATCGTTCGATGATTGCTTGTTCGATATTAAAAGCAAATGACAGACAGAACGTAATTGATGTACAAGGAGGTTTTAAAGCAATAAAAGACAATACTGACTTAATATTATCCGAGTATGTATGCCCAAGCACATTGCTATAATTATAAAAAACAGAAAACTAAAATTTAGTTTGAATATACAAATTGTAAAAGAGGTAGAAATCTTAATAATTAAATAAAAAAAAGTAAAATGAGTTTAGAAAACGTAGATTTTAAAAAAGCAACAATCATTGATGTAAGAACTCCAGGAGAGTTTTCAATGGGAAAAGTAGAAGGAGCAATAAATATTCCTTTGGATCAAGTACCAACTAGAATTGATGATTTTAAAGCTATTGATGGTGATATTATCTTGTGTTGTGCAAGTGGAGGAAGAAGTGGTCAAGCGACGATGTTCTTACAACAAAACGGAATGACTAATGTTCACAACGGTGGAGGTTGGCAAATGGTCGCAATGCAAGTAATGTAATAAAAATAACTTCATTTTTTAAAATTTTAAGAATAAGTAAAACATAAAATATATAGTATGAGTTTAGAAAACGTAGATTATAGTAAAGCGACAATTATAGATGTTAGATCTGAAGGTGAATATGAAATGGGATGCGTAGCTGGTTCTAAAAACATTCCCTTGAATGAAGTTCCAGATAGAGTTGAGGAATTTAAAGCTATAGAAGGTGACATTATTTTATGTTGTGCTAGCGGAAACAGAAGCGGTCAAGCAACAATGTTTTTACAGCAAAATGGAATGACCAACGTTTATAACGGTGGAGGTTGGCAAATGGTTGATATGAATATGTAATACCAATTAAATGTTGAAATGCGCCAAATAAATAATTTTATTTGAAGAAGTTTATGTAAAAATAAATTTCATTTCTTAAGGCGTATTTCAATACATAATTGGTATAATCATTTCTCTTTTCACCATTAAGTTTAAAAAATAAAAAAAGCCTTTACTAAGAAATTAGTGAAGGCTTTTTCATGTAAAATAGTCTTCCAAAATACCAATTGGAAATCTTAATATTAAACACTAACTTTGTACAAATAGAAATACCTAAAACTATAAAATAAAATGTTAGACGTAATGAACCAAACTACAGAAATCCAAAAAGTACTTTCTACTTTAGGAGTAAAAGAGCACAACACTGGAGCAGCAGTTGGAAACAACTGGATTGCAACAAAAGGAGAAAAAATAGATTCTTATTCTCCAGTTGACGGAAATTTAATCGCTAGTGTTTCTGCAGCAACAACAGAAGACTACGAAGCTTGTATCGTAAAAGCAAAAGAAGCATTTAAAAGCTGGAAAAATGTACCTGCTCCAAGAAGAGGAGAAATAGTACGTCAGTTTGGAGAAGAATTGCGTAAAGTAAAAGACGAGTTAGGAGCTTTAGTTTCTTACGAAATGGGAAAATCATTACAAGAAGGACTTGGAGAAGTTCAAGAAATGATTGATATCTGTGATTTTGCAGTAGGTTTGTCTCGTCAATTGAACGGGGTTACTTTGCACTCAGAAAGACCACAACATAGAATGTATGATCAATACCATCCAATAGGAATAGTAGGGATTATATCTGCATTTAACTTTCCTGTTGCTGTTTGGAGTTGGAATACTGCTTTGGCTTGGATAGCTGGAGATGTTTGTATTTGGAAACCATCAGAAAAAGCACCTTTGTGTGGAGTGGCTTGTCAAAACATTATCAATAAAGTAATTGAAAACAACGAAGATGTTCCCGATGGAATTTCTTGTTTAGTTATTGGAGATGCTGAGATAGGTAAAGTAATGGCTAACGATACTAGAGTTCCTTTGGTTTCTGCAACTGGATCTACTCGTATGGGAAAATCTGTTAGTGCTGCTGTAGCATCTAGATTAGGAAACTCATTGTTAGAATTGGGAGGAAACAACGCTGTAATTATTACACCTAGTGCCGATTTAAAAATGGTATTGCCAGCATTGGTATTTGGAGCTGTAGGAACTACAGGACAAAGATGTACCTCTACAAGAAGACTAATTATACA
>WFNC01000058.1 GCA_015488785.1 Flavobacteriales bacterium
CCTCTGTAAATCTCTTTCTAGAATAGAAATAAATGAAACTGACAATATCAAAGAGGAAATAAATTTTACTCAAAGTATTATTATAAAAAACTTAAACTTTGAATATGAAGAAAATAATCCTATACTAAGTAACATTTCATTAAAAATAAACAAGGGAGATACTATTGGTATAATAGGAAAATCTGGGTCAGGAAAAACAACATTGGTCAATATTCTATTAGGACTAATAAAGCAAACTAGTGGAGACTTTTTAATTGACGGAAAAAAGATTAAAAACATAACTAGTTGGTATAATAAAGTAGGCTATGTACAGCAATCAATTTTTTTATTAGATGGAACAATAAAAGAAAATATTGCGTTTGGGATTGAGACGAATAAAATTGACACAGACAAAGTCCTAAAATGTATCAATGATGCTAACCTTGAAGGCCTTATAAGTAAACTTCCTAACGGTATTGATACTAGAGTAGGTGAGCTAGGTAACTTTATTTCCGGAGGTCAAAAACAACGCATAGGAATAGCGAGAGCTCTCTATTCTGATGCTGAAATTTTATTCTTTGACGAAGCGACTTCAGCTCTTGATAAAGAAACAGAGTCACAAATTACAGCAACATTAAAACACCTTTCAAATTCAAAATCAAAATTGACAATGGTGGTCATAGCTCACAGATACTCGACCTTAAAACATTGTAATAAAATCCACGAAATTAATAATGGAAAAATACTCTCCTCGAAATCTTTTAATGAATTAAATCAATATGAGTAATTCTTTCTTATTTTTAATACCACTAACTCCGTCTTCTCACTTAACTGAAATACGAGAAGAACTTCAGGGGAAATGTTTAGAATCCTTAATAAATCAAAATTATAAAAACTGGAAAGCTTTATTGATAGGAAAACATTTACCTTCAAAAATAGTTGACAGTCGCTTTATACACCTTCCTATTGAAGATGTCAAAGAAGTTAAAATTCAACATGCTACAGAACATATTATTAAGAATAAACTTGAATTTGACTATATTATTAGACTAGACGATGACGACCTAATTAGCGCTAATATTTTGGAGCTATACAAGAAAACTACTGCAGATGTTATTACAGATTTTAAGCATTGGTATATCGATTGGAACTCAAAAAAAATATCAAGTGATTTCAAACCTTGGTTTCCTAATACTTGCATCCATAAAACAGCAAATGCGTTATCTATTTTTGGCAAACTCGCACAGACTAATATTACTCAAATAAAAAAAAATATTCTACTGATTGAAAATAATCATGCCTTATTTCACCATTTTTACAAAGGAAAAAACATCATATTTACCGCTTCAAACTCTCCTATTTATCTGCGAGTATTAAGTCAAAACTCTATAACAAGTCTAAATGACAATAGCTACGAAGAATATTTAACAAAGTATGGAAACTGGAATAGAGAAAAACCTCTTGGTTTTCCTTCGTTGACTATGCCAATAACAAAGCAAAACAAAACAAAAATCAGTCTAAAAAAATATATACACACCCAAATAACACAATTAAAGTTTAGATTTCTTTTAAAAAATAAATAAAGACAATGATCAAGTTTGATAATTTCTTTATATTTATAAACTTGAATATATAAATATATATCTTATGAATAATAATAACTTTCAATTATTAATTAAGGAATTTATTAATCTCTCTAAAAAATTAAACGTTTTAGTTATTGGAGAAACAATTATTGATGAATTTATAGAGGTTGTCTATCAAGGTCAATCAATGAAATCTTTTTGTCCTGTTTTTCAATATACAGATAAAGAAAAAATGATTCAAAACGGAGGAGCAGGAGCTATAGTTGGACACTTAAAGGATTTCGTAAGAAATATTGATATTATTACAAATACAAAAAACGAAATAATTAAAACTCGTTTTATTGACAAAGATGGCGAAAAAAAACATTTAGAACTAAATAAAATAAAAAACAAAGAGTTTAAAGAAATTAATGTTAATTGCAAAGCTTATGACGTTATTATTATTGCAGATTTTGGACACGGATTTTGTGACAATATAAATATTAACGGTGATTTTCATTTAATGTGTCAAACTAATTCATATAATTTTGGGTTTAATCGACTAAGTAAATGGAGAAACTATAATAAAAAAAGCGTTAGCTTAGATTTGAGAGAAGCTAGTTTACAAATTAACAATCAAATGTCAGAATGCTCTGATAAGCAAGCAATTGAAATATATAACTATGAAATTAATTGCGCTGACCTATTTGTAACTCTAGGTTCGAAAGGAGCCTTATATACAAATGGAGAAACAATAGACAGACATGATGTAATTAAATCTAATATTATTGATACCATTGGAGCTGGTGATACATTTTTTGCTTTTGCTTCTATTGCTTCGCATTTGAATATCAGTTCTGAGTCAAAGCTAAAAATACCTTCACTTGCAGCAAGCCTAAGTACCACATGGCTATGTAATGAAGAATCTGTAACAAAAGAAAAACTAATCAATTATGCTAATACAATCGTATAATAAAATATATAATGAATATTTTAACAGTTCGAACTTTAATAATTCTTTTAAAGAGTCGTTGTCTATTTTAAAGACTAAAAAAAGAATATTTTTCATAGGAAATGGAGGTTCAAACTCGATTTGCTCACATATGATGGAAGATTATGCAAAAATTGCTAAATTTCAAGCGTTCGCTTTTTCAGACTCTTCTCTTATTACTTGTTTTTCAAATGATTATGGTTATGAAAATGCTATGAAAGAATGGCTAGCTATCTATTTAGAAAAAGGAGATTTATTAGTAGCGATTTCATCCTCTGGGAACTCAGACAACATCAACAAAGCTGTTGATTTCGCAAAAATAGCCAAGGCAGACGTTATCACTCTAAGCGGTTTTGAAAAAGAAAATAAATTAAATAAAAAAGGTGTTGTGAATTTCCATATTGAATCTAATAGCTATGGAATTGTTGAATGCTTTCACCAGGTAATATTACATTCACTACTTGATGAGTATGCTGAAAAAATCAATAAATAAAATGGAGAAAGAAAAACATATTTTAATAACAGGAGTAGCAGGATTCATTGGATCAAACTTATTAGACTACTTAATAGATGAAACAAACTGGAAAATTACAGGGATAGATAACTTATCTACTGGAAATCTTCAAAACATCCAACATCATCTACAGAATAATCGATTTTCTTTTGAGAACAAGTCTTGTAAAGACTTACTCTCTTTAAAGCCTTATTCAGTTATTTTTCATTTAGCGGCTCTTCCAAGAATTCAACCAAGTTTTAATTCAATAAACGAACATTTAAATGCAAACCTCATTCAAGCAACTCACCTTTTAGAGTTAATGATAAAAGAACAGCATTATCCAAGATTAATATATAGTGGTTCGAGTGCAGCTTATGGTACACCGACTCAAATTCCAACACCTGAAACCGAAAGGATAGACTGTTTAAGTCCCTATGCTTTTCAAAAATATGAATTTGAAAAATACTTAGAACTAATAGCTACTCGATATCCTATTGACTTCGTTACTTTAAGATATTTTAACCCTTATGGAAATCGAAGTTTCAACCCTAAGAATTCTTTTAATGCTTACAGTAGTGTAGTTGGAATCTTTTTAAATAAAAGAGAAAAAGGAGAGGTGCTGTTAGTCACCGGAGATGGCTCTCAGAAAAGAGATTTTGTCCATGTTTTAGATTTAGCTAAAGCTAATTACTTGTCAGCAATACACCCTGTAAAATTAAATACAATGTTTAATGTTGGTTTTGGTGAAACATTAAGCATTTTAGAATTAGCAAAACTGATTAGTCCAAATAACATTAAATTTATTGATAAAAGAGAAGGTGAAGCTGACATAACATTTGCAGACACTACAAAAATAAAAAAAATCTTGAATTGGAAACCTGGAAAATCGATAAAAACATACATTAAAGAAAATGCATAATATAAAAAAAAAGGGGTTTGTTTGTGGAGTTTTTGATTTATTTCATTTAGGACATGTTCTAATGCTTAAAGAGTGTAAAAATAACTGTGAATGGTTAATTGTAGCAATAAATAAAGCTGAAAATATTGATTACGAAATCAACCCTAATAAACTGAGACCTCTCTACTCATTAGAAGAACGTGTTTCGATTATGCAATCGTGCAAATATGTAGATCAAGTAATCACGTACAAATCTGAAGATGAACTCTATAACATAATGAAAGAAAACAATTTTTCAATTCGTTTTTTAGGTTCTGATTATGTAGGAAAAAAAATAACAGGTGAAAATTTGAAAATACCGCTTCATTTTTGTGATAGATCTCATGGTCATAGTACTTCAAAATATAAAAAAAGGTTATTTGAAATGATGTCAAATTTAT
>WFNC01000059.1 GCA_015488785.1 Flavobacteriales bacterium
CATGAGGAACAGCCAAAAATAGATAAATATCAAGCCGTTAAAATTTCAATTAAAGTCCTTTTCCCTGCAATGGTCGCTTCTTCATTATCCACTATTGTAATCCATTTTCCTTTTGGATTAATGAGTGGTTTGGCAGGTTCTTTTTTCAAGGAATTGTCAGACACCATGCAAATTACAATGGTTGTATCCTTTTTTGTCACTTGGCTATTACTTCCAGTGTTACACATTCTTATAGGTTATAAACACAAGAAAAAAGAAAAAGAATTTTCGGAAGAGAAAATGATTAAGAAATTAAGTTGGCTGACTTGGTTTTTCAATAAACCAATCATAGCTATCAGTCTTATTGTTTTGTTTGTATTGGGAGGTTATTATTCTGCAACGAAGCTAGAAACAGGTTTTTTACCCGATTTAGATGAAGGAACCATTGTGTTAGATTACTTTTCTCCTCCAGGAACATCTTTAGATGAAACGGATCGGTTGTGTCAACAAATGGAGATCATTATTTTAGATAACCCTAATGTAGAATCCTATTCTAGACGAACAGGAATGAGAATGGCATTTAAAACCGTTCCTTCTAATTTTGGAGATTATTTAATTCAATTAAAGCAAGATAGAACTTTAACTACGGAAGAAGTTATTTCACAACTCCGTGCTAAAATTTCCATAGAGGTTCCTGTTTTAGACGCTTCATTTGGACAAAGAATTGCCGATTTATTAGGTGACTTGATGAGTAGTCCGCAACCAATTGAGATTAAATTATTTGGAGATGATTACAATGTGTTGCAAAGTAAAGCGAGTAAAATAGAAGATATTATTTCTAAAATTAACGGTATTGTTGATATTGATAATGGTTTAGTAACCAACGGACCAAGCATTGTATTCTTACCAAAAAAAGATGTGCTATCACTCTATAACATAACGCTAACAGATTTTCAAAATCAATTGTCTGCCTATGTTGGGGGAAACGTTTTGGGAGGTAGTTCCAATATTACAGCACCTTCTCCTGCACAGGCCGCAATGTCTGGCGGTTTACAAATTGGTGACATCCAAGAGGGGGAACAAATGAGAAGGTTATTACTAAGGTTTGAAGATTACAATACAAACAGTTTAGAAAAAATAAAACAACAACTTATTTTCGCTCCGAACGGAACTGTAAAACCACTCTCTTTTTATTGTAACGTGAAACTAATTGATGGCGAAATTGAACAACATAGAGAAAATCTAAAATCAAATATAATTATTGCAGCACGTTTAGAAAACAGAGATTTAGGGGGAGCTATAAAGGATATCCAAAAACAACTATCTTCAGAGCTCAACTTACCAAAAGGATATTATATAGATTACGGAGGTGCTTATGCTGAACAACAAAAATCATTTACCGAACTGTTACTAATTTTAAGTTTAGCAACCTTATTAGTATTTGCTGTACTCTTGTTTTTGTTCCGAGAATGGTTGGTTAGTTTTATCGTTATTTTTATTTCGATAGTTGGTGTTGCAGGTTGTCTAATGGGATTGTACTTAACAAATATACCTTTAAATGTAAGTAGTTATACAGGAATAATAATGGTAGTAGGTATTATAGCCGAAAATTCAATTTTTACGGTATTTATATTTCAAGACAAACTAAAAACGCACAATTTTAAAGATGCGGTCAATTATGCTATCGCACTTAGGTTAAGACCCAAGTTGATGACAGCAATAGGAGCAATCTTAGCTTTGACACCTCTTGCTTTAGGAATAGGGTTGGGAGCTCAAATGCAACAACCTCTTGCCGTAGCAGTAATTGGAGGTTTTGTTGTTGGATTGCCTTTGTTGTTGCTTGTATTACCTAGTTTATTAGAATTAATTTATAAAAATAGAAAATAGATTCAATGTTTTGCAAGAGCGATTGTCTTAGTGTTTTTAACGTCTTGAAAAATGTATAATAAAACTGTTTTAGCATTCATATTTACATTGTTGTTTCATCTAAATGGAGTAACACAGAAAAGATTTTTTTTAGAAGCAGGATATCAAAATGGATATGTTTTTCCAACTAACCCATTCCTAAAAGGAATCAATCCAGAATTAGAAAAAATAAACAAATATCAAACTGGTAATTTAAGGTTTGGTGTAGAGACTGATACGTCTAAATTATGGTATAACTTGTATAAACAACCTTCTTACGGTTTGCAATTATATGTTGCTTCATTTTTTGAGCCAGATTTTATAGGTACACCAATTTCGATAGCTGGGTTTTTTAACGCTCCATTCATTAAAAAGAAACGATTTGAATTTGGCTATGATTTGAATTTAGGAGCGGCATTTAATTGGAAACCATTTAATCCTGTTTCTAATAGTGCAAATATTTCCATAGGAGCAAGACAAAGTTTTTATGTTGAATTAGGTTTACATCTGAAGCAGAAATTAACAAATCATATCGAACTAACGGAAGGTATTTCTCTCACTCATTTTTCTAACGGCGCTTTAAAAGAACCAAATTTTGGAATAAATACATTAGCACCTAAATTAGCCTTACGTTATAATTTTTATGATGAAACGATAAAACAAAGTAAGTTTGTAAAACCAAAATTCATTAAAAATAATCAAATAGATATTTATGCATTTGGAGGTGTGAAAAATGTAATTTTTGACTCTATAAACATAGATTTAATAACTAAATATGAAGGTGTATATTTTCCTGTTTATGGTTTGTCTTTTAATGTCGGACGACAAGTCGGACACAAATCTAAGTTTGGTCTAGGTTTTACAACCACAATAGATCACTCTATTGATGCGGAAATAGCCATAGATGAAAATGATATTGAAATTCAAAAAACAAGTTATGCGGGTAAATTTCAAATGAGTATTTTTCCTTCTTATGAGTTAATTATAGGTCCTGTTTCAGCTATTATTCAACCCTCTTTTTATTTATTTAGAAATAAAGCATTAGCACATAAGTCCAAAACTTACCAAAGGCTTGGCATAAGATACCGCTTTAAATCCAATTTGTTTATAGGAATGAATTTAAGAGCTTATGATTATCATGTCTCTGATTTTATGGAATGGAACATTGGATATACTTTAAAATAAAAATAATATGAAAAATAGTTTGACATTTATATTTTTACTCATTACAACATTAAGTTTTGGGCAAACAAAAATTTTATTTGATGCTTCTAAAGCTGAAACACCTAATAATGCAGATTGGATTATTGATGCAGATCAAAATAATTTAGGATACAATAACGGGCTTGCTGTCTTAAACACAGGGAATGAAGCAAACGCTCAACGTTTTCCTACACCCGACCAATCTGGTATCACCTCTACAACTAGTCAAAATTATTGGAAAGGTGCCTTATCTGCTTGGGGAGTTGAACTTGTTAAGTTGGGTTGTGTAGTTGAAACTTTACCTTATAATGGATTAATAACTTATGGTGATGCCTCAAACCCACAAGATTTATCAAATTATAAAGTTTATATTGTATGTGAGCCAAACATTGCTTTTACGACTAGTGAAAAGACTGCATTAATGTTATTTGTTCAAAATGGAGGTGGTTTATTTATGATTGCTGATCATAATAATTCAGACAGAAATGGAGATGGAATAGATTCTCCTGCAATTTGGAATGATTTTATGAGTAACAATTCTATTCAAAATAATCCATTTGGAATAAGTTTCGATTATACTTGGTTTGATGATTATACCTCCAATACGGCTAATTTACCTAATGATTCTATTTTACATGGAAGCTATGGAAATGTAACAGCGATGGAATTTTTTGGAGCAAGTAGCATGACTGTAAATACAGTTCAAAACGCTACGGTTACCCCTGTTGTTTTCAAGTCAACATCCAGTCAAGGAAATACTAATGTTTTGTTTGCTCATGCTGAATATGGTAATGGGAGAGTTGTTGCTCTAAGCGATTCTTCTCCTCCTGATGACGGTACAGGTGATAATAATGATAACTTATATGATGGCTGGATTACAGATGCTAATGGCAACCATAAAAAGATAATTATGAATGCTACGATATGGTTAATTAATAATCAAGTACTGTCTGTAAAAGTACAAAAGAAAGAAAGTAAAAAATTTAGTTTCTTTCTTTCTAATAACCAATTTATCGTTTATTCAGATAATCAAAATACGATAGAAACTCATTTTGAAATTTTTAACCAGTTAGGTCAAACAATATATCAAAATAATAACTTAATTATTGGACAAACTTACTCTTTGCCAAATTTAACAAATGGGTTATATATTTATAGAATTAGTAAAGAATTTTCAGGTAAATTTGTTAATTAAATTTGTTATTATTTCGTAGAGAACGAAATCACATAAAAACAGAACAAATGAAAAATATTTTTATAATTATTTTAGGATTTATTTCCTTATTTAGTAGTCAAGTCAATGCACAAACAACAAAAATTACCATATCTGGAACATTGGAAGATGAAATTACAAAAACACCAATACCATTTGTAAATGTGGTTTTGAAAAACAACAGAGATTCATCTTTTGTTAGTGGTGCAATTTCAAACGAAAATGGAATTTTCACACTTAAAAACATTAGTCCGAATGATTATATATTGTCCATATCACTTGTAGGATACAAACAAAAGGAAATGCCTTTATTTGTAGGTTCTACATCTAAGTTTTTAAATGTTGGTAAACTATTCTTAACTGAAAATATTTCAGAACTTGGAGAAGTTTCAGTAACTGCTAAGCGAGATGAAATTACTTCTAAAATGGATAAAAAAACATACTCAGTTGAGAACAATATAAGTCAATCTGGAGGTTCAGTATTACAAGCCGTAGAAAATCTACCAGGAATTACAGTACAAGATAATAAAGTACAATTAAGAGGTAGTAATAAAG
Source organism: Flavobacteriales bacterium (assembly GCA_015488785.1). Classification (GTDB taxonomy): domain Bacteria; phylum Bacteroidota; class Bacteroidia; order Flavobacteriales_D; family Parvicellaceae; genus S010-51. Next base: position 4,856 of record WFNC01000059.1, read on the forward strand.
TTATCATTTTAATAAACGGAAAACAATCTGCATTAACAGGCTATGGAAATCAAAGTGGTTTAGACAATATACCTGCATCTTCAATCGAAAGAATTGAAATTATTAATAATCCATCTTCTAAATATGATGCTAATGGTAATGCGGGTATTATTAATATAATCTTAAAAAAAGAAGTAGAAAATGGATTAAACGGAAAAGTAAGTTTGACTACAGGAGTTGGTTCGCTTTGGATCAGAAAAGAAAACCTGCCAACCATTAGGTCTCAATATCAATTTACACCAAAGATAAACCCTTCTGTTTCTTTAAATTATAGGAAAAACAAAATTAATACTTTTTTACAGGTCGATAATTTATACACTCAAAAATTGAACAAAAATGAATTTATAACCAGAACTTATGATGACGGAACGGTCATCAATCAACAAATAAAAAGGAATAGAAATACCAATTATTTAACATCAAAAATTGGTTTAGATTGGTTCATAAATGAGAATAATCAATTTACAGTTTCCGGTATGTTTGGTAGAGAAAAAATTATAGATAAAGGAGATGAGCCATTTTTTAATCAAAACAATACTGAACGGTTAAGGTTGTGGCAGTTTTTAGAAGAAGAATTGAAAACGACTATAACTGCAAATACTTTTTTTAAACACAAATTTAAAGAACCAGGTAGATTATTAAATACAGGGATTAATTATACTTTTCATAGAGAAAATGAACAATACTTTTTTGACAATATTTTACCAACCTATAGAGGAAAAGATGCTTTTAAATTATTGTCAGATGAACACGTTATCGATTTTAATTTAGATTATACACATCCTTTAAAATACGGAAAATTAGAGACAGGTGTAAAACTAAGATACAGAGATATTCCTACAGATATGCAGTTTTTTCCAAGTTTAATTTCACCTCTTGATACCAATGCGGGAGGCAAGGCAAGGTACAATGAAGTTATCCCTGCACTGTATGGTAATTATATCTTTGAAAATAAAAAATGGGAAGGAGATATTGGACTACGAGTAGAATATGTACAACTTAATTACTTTGTAAATCCTAATCACAACACTTATAAAAGTGATGGGTATAATTACTTGCAACCCTTTCCAAATTTAAGATTAGGCTATAAAATAAATGATAAAAATAAATTAATAGCCTTCTATAATCGTAGAGTTGATAGACCTACAGAAGGACAAGTAAGAATATTCCCCAAGTATAATGATGCCGAAATTATAAAGGTAGGAAATCCATCTTTAAGACCGCAATACACAAATCTTGTGGAATTGGGGTATAGACACAAATTGAAAAAAGGATATTGGGTTTCTTCATTGTATAGTAGATTTACAAATAATACAATAACAAGAATTTCAACTAAAACGGATAGTAGTAATTTAATATATGCTGTTTATCAAAATGCAGGCAATAGTAACACAACCGGATTAGAATCTGTTTTAACTCAGGATATTAGTAAATTCTTTTCTTATAATTTAAGTGTAAACGCATACTATAAACAAATTGATGCTTTTACAACAGAAAGTAAATACCCGAAACCTATAACATATAAGTCGGCTAAAGAAACCATTTTTTCAGGAAACTTAAAACTAAATGCTACTTTTCATTTCAAAAAGGATTTAGACTTTCAAATTACAACCATCTATTTAGCACCAGATATTATTCCGCAAGGAAAAACAGGTTCAAGATTTACATTGAATATGGGGTTGAAAAAAGCAATACAAAAAGGGAAAGGTTCTCTTTTCTTTAACGCTTCAGACTTATTTAACACCATGGTAATTAGAAAAGAAATCAAAGGAAATGGATTTAGCTACACGAGTGCAAACTATTATGAAACACAAGTTTTGAGATTTGGATACAGTTATAAGTTTTAACAGGAAAATCATAAAAACGTTACCTATTTAGGGTTCACTGAAAAAGTCTAAAAAGCATATCATATGAGGCGAAAAAACGAAGCTGTATGCATATACTGCGAGTTGCAGGCAACGAAATAGGATGTGTTTTTTAGACTAACGACTATTTAACTGCACTAAAATTCTTAGTATAATAAAGAAAACCTTGCATTTTAAAATCTAAAAAGCTACTAAAACAGCAGTACTACTGATTTTGAGTGTTTTTCAGTGAACCCTATTTAATCGTTCGTAAATTTAGGGACGAAACTTGCGTTAATTTATAAAAACAGAAAATAGATTCAATGCTTTATTGATTGGTTTTAGAGACTCAAACCAAATAGTTTTTTAAAATAATAAAGCGATCTAAATCTTTTCCTTATCTTTGCATTTAGAATTAATCTAAATTAAGATAAAATGGGCTTATTTTCAAAAAAAGAAGAAAAAGAAGAAGTAAAGGAAGTGGAAGAAACTTTGCCAAAAGATTTAGCTTCCGCTAAAAAAGTAGTGGAAAAAAAGATTATCAATATGCTTAAAACAATACAGGATCCAGAAATTCCTGTTGATATATTTGAGCTTGGTTTAGTTTATGAAATAAAAATAGATGATCAATTTAATGTAGATGTAGAAATGACATTGACATCTCCAAATTGTCCTGTTGCAGAATCTATGCCTGCAGAAGTCAAAGAAAAAACGGAATATGTTTTCGGAGTGAAATCTGTAAATGTGAATATTGTTTTTGATCCACCTTGGTCACATGATTTTATGAGTGAAGAAGCAAAGTTAGAATTAGGTTTTTTATAAAATGAAGGGAGAAATCATTAATAAAGTAGCAAATAGTAGTTTGATTACTTTTAATTTAGAAGATTATTATAAAAAAGGAGAACGAAAAGCTTTTGATATTTCTCCATTTTTATTAGAAGGGATTGTAGTACGAGAAAAAGAGTTCAGAAAATCCGTAAAGGAATTTGATTGGAGTCAATTCGAAAATAGTTATGTTGCTCTACATTGTTCTACTGATGCTATTGTTCCAAGTTGGGCTTTTATGTTAGTCAGTTTGTCAATTGTACCTTTTGCAAAGCAAGTGGTTCATGGTAGTTTAGAAGATCTTGAACGAGAATTGTTTGTAGAAGCGTTGTCAAAGGTAGCTTATGAAGATTACAAAAATGAGCGTGTAATCATAAAAGGATGTAGTCAATATCCTGTGCCTGAATTTGCTTATACAATTGTAGCGCAACGTTTATTACCTTTTGCAAAATCATTAATGTTTGGAGAGGCTTGTTCCACAGTTCCTTTGTATAAAGAAAAACGAAAATAGGAATTAGAAGAAGAATAGTAATTTTAATTACCTGCAACTTTAATTTACAACAATAAAAAAAGCCAAAATTCAATTAGAATTTTGGCTTTTTTATTTTATCAAATAGCGCAAGACGAAAAATCGTAAGACGCAAATCGTTTTTTTTATCGCTCCTTAACCAATAGCATATACACAGGGAAGTGATCGCTATATCCGTTTACGAAATTTGGTCCAACATAAGTTCTGTGAGGATATCCTTTGTAACTGCCTGTAGCGTTTTTTAAATACTCTTCATTATAAACATGAGCTTTGTAAAAACGGTAAGACGAAAAATCGTTCGTTTTGGTAATTAATTCTGGGGTTAAAATTAATTGATCAAACAAATTCCAGCTACCTCTCCATGCTAAAGTCCCAATTCCGTTTTTATAAAAAGTTTCCATTGGATTGTATAATGTACCTTCTTTTACTTTGTGAATTTTATTAACCGTGTTCATTGCTACTTTTACACTTTTATTGACAGGGTCGTCATTTAAATCGCCCATAAAAACGATTTTAGCATTTGGTTCCGCAACAAGAATAGAATCTACTATGCTTTTTGCTAATTCTCCTGCAGCAATACGTCTTGGAGCACTTCTTTTTTCTCCTCCTCTTCTTGAAGGCCAGTGCGCTACAATTACATGAAGTTTTTCTCCATTCAATTTTCCTGTAACCAATAATTGATCTCTTGTTCTAAAAGTGTCTCCGTCACCATAAGTAGTTAAAGGATAGGCTTTAGAACTCAATACTTTAAAATACTTAGGGTTGTATAATAGTCCAACGTCTATTCCC
>WFNC01000060.1 GCA_015488785.1 Flavobacteriales bacterium
GTCTTTCGCAGATATATCACAGTGCATTTAGCGGTGTTGATTATTCCGCATCTGTTTATTCTCGACTTGCTAATTTCTTGTATTTCAGCATCGTTACATTTACTACAGTTGGCTATGGAGATATAGTCCCGAATTTATTAATTGCAAAATTTATTACCGTACTCGAAATGATATCATCCTTTGTGGTGATCGTATTCGTAATTTCTAAATATATAAAAATCAAATAAAATGAAAATACTATTAATTTTAATGCTAAGTCTTTCAGTGCAAAGTTACTTTGCTCAACACGATCACAGTAGTCACGGAGGGAGTCACGAAGAACACGCCAAAAATGCCCCACACGGAGGGGAACTAAAGATGGTTGGAAAATATCATATAGAAGTAGTTGAAAACCTGATGAATAAAAAAGACAAATTAAAAGTTTTTGTACTCAAACGAAATTTAAAACCAGTGCCTGTGGAGGAAATATCTGGACATTACATTATTACGTACAAAAATGGTAAAACTGAATCTTCCGATTTTAAATCAACTTCTTTGGGCTATTTCCCTATTCAAGTTACACAGTTGGGTGAATTTCAATGTAAATTCTTATTTACAATAAATAGTAAAAAAGTAACGACAATATTCTTAGGAGGGAAAATGTAAAAATTAATTATAAACTCGAATTCAATTCTAAAATAAAAAATTTAATTATGAAAATAACAATATCTGTACTGCTTTTAGCTAGTAATTTTATAGCGCAAAACCACTCAGAGCCTTGTGCATTTGACCACATAAGTAATAATCAAAATATTGTGAAGGCTGAAAAGGTAATTCAACAGGGGGCAATAACTTTAAAATCCAATCATACTATTAAAACTATTCCAGTTGTAGTTCACGTTTTTCATCAAGGCGGAACAGAAAACATTTCCGAAACACAGATTCAAAGCCAAATAGATGTACTCAATGAAGACTATGGAAAACTTACAGGAACGCCAGGCGATGGTAATGGTGTAGATACCGAAGTACGATTCAAATTAGCAAAAATAGACCCTAACGGAAATTGCACCAATGGAGTTGTAAGAATCAATTCTTCTTTAACAAATCATAAAACTTATGAAAGACCATTGCTGAAACAAATTAGTTTTTGGGACAATACCAAATATTTAAACATATATATAGTAAAGTCAATTCCAGGAGGTACATTGGGGTATTCTTCATTTCCTGGTGGTCCTGCAGATGAAGATGGACTTGTGGTAAGACACAATTATTTTGGACGTATAGGTACAGCAAGTTCATCTATGGGAAGAACAGGAACGCACGAGGTGGGGCATTGGCTGGGATTATATCATACATTTAATAATAGTTGCGGAACAGATCTTTGTACAGATGGTGATTACGTTTGTGATACTCCTCCTGTTGCTACAGCTAATTTTGGATGCTCAGCAAGTAACTCTTGTAGTAATGATTCTCCAGATTTACCAGATCAAATAGAAAATTATATGGATTATACTTCTGAAATCTGTAGTAATATGTTTACCGAAGGGCAACGATTAAGAGTTCAATCTTCATTAACAAATTTGAGAGCAGATATTTGGACGCAGACAAATTTAGTTGCCACAGGAACTGATTCCCTCTACGCTCCTCCTTTAGTATGTAGCGTAGTTGCTGATTTTACCTCTTTAAATCCAGAAATATGCGTAAACAATGATGTGAATTTCATCAATACTTCATTAAATGAAGCAAACGCTTGGACTTGGTACTTTCAAGGAGGGACACCAAGCACTTCTAATATAGAAAATCCAGTTGTCAACTATAGTTCATTGGGAATGTTTGATGTATCTTTGGTAGTTACAAATGGCACAACTACAGACTCTATAGTAATGTCAAACTTTGTTTCAGTAACCAATCCTGGCGTTGGTCAAACATTGCCCTTTCAAGAAAATTTTGATTCAGGTATATTTCCACCAAATGGAATTTCTATCAACAATCCAGATGGTGGTATTGGTTGGGAATTAGATTCCAATGCAAGTGTTTCTCCAAATTATTCTATAAGATTGGATAATCTAAATAGTACCAATTATGGAACGATAGATGAAGTTGTTCTCCCTTTTTTAGATTTATCCTCTAATACAACTACTCCTTGGATGAAATTTAATTGGGCGTATGCTAAATCTGTTTCGCTCTATACAGATGAACTTATTGTACAATTGTCAACAGATTGTGGAGCTACTTGGACACAGATTTTATATAAAAACCATAATTCATTAGTAACAGGACCTACTCAAACAACTCCATTTATACCAGATGATTCACAATGGAAAAATGCCAAAATAAATTTGTCTGCTTATAGTAATGAACAAAATGTATTAATCAAAATTATGAATGTTACTGATGGAGGGAATTATTTATATATTGACGACATTACTATTGGAGACAATTCATTATCGATTGAAAATATTGATTTGTTGGAGGGACTAAAGATTTATCCCAATCCAACTTCTGGAAGTTTTAGTGTTGCGTTTGAATTTGAGAACAATTTGCCAACTCAACTTCGAATATTTTCGGTAGAAGGTAAATTAATTCGACAAGTTGCAGTACAAAATAGTATTACAGCTATAGATTTAGAAAACGTACCTACTGGTATTTATTTCTTGATGTATGAGCAAAATGAGCTAATTAGAACACGAAAAATTAATATTAAATAAAGTCTCAATTAAATTATTAACTACCTTAAATTCAGCCACTTTTAAAAATGAAAAATCATAACTTAGATTTAGTATTAAAAAATATGACTTCAAACAGTTGTATTAAGTTAATCCAATACAAATTGGATGCTCTAGAAGATGTAAAAATCATACATTTATCTTTAGGGTACTTAATTATTGAAAGTCCACTGCTAAAAAAAGAGGTTTCTAAAATAATAGAGGAACTTGGCTTTGAAATACTTAAAGACGAAGACGAAATTATTGTAGAAAAAGCAAAAATAGCGGCTATAGAATTAATTCACTTAGCGACTAATTCCAATTCACTTATTAGAAATTCTAAATATATAAGTGAACGAGTTCAAGAAAATTATGAAAAGATAAGCAAAACATTCTCGAAAGTAACAGGAATTACCATCGAAAAATATATCATAATTTTAAAAATTGAAAAGGTTAAAATGATGTTGTTAGAAGAAGATTATTCGCTTAGTGAAATTTCCTATCAACTAGGCTATAGTAGTGTACAGTACTTAAGTCGTCAATTTAAATCTACAACCGGATATACTGTATCGGCGTTTAAAGAATTAGAGAATCCTCCTCGTTTACCATTAGATAAAATCATTTAATATTTTAACAAGCTGGAGTGTGATAGGTTGTTACCTGGTTAGTTAAATTATGACTGGAGATCAAACATATTCTTCCGTAATCTTACACATCAAAACCAATATAGTATAACACTTGTTTGTTTATTCTGTATTACTTTTACAATGTATTCTAGAAATAGATATAATACAATTATATTTAACAACAAAGCATTATGAAAATTAGAAAAAACGTAGCCGTGAGTGACAATGGGTTCTTATTTAACCCGCTTACAGGAGATTCATATTCTGTAAATCAAATAGGTCAAGAAATTATTAGATATTTAAAAGAGGGGCAATCTGAAGATGATATTATGAAAATCATTACGGACGAATATATGATAGATTCAAATACGGTAGAAAAAGACTTCTTGGATTTTAAAAGAATGCTTGAAGCATATAAATTGGGAGAATAACTAATATCAATTAAATTATGAAAATCATACAACTATTATTACTCGTTTCTCTAAGTTCAGTAACTTACGGGCAAAATCCGCTTTTTATTCCAGATACACTCTCTGGTCCAAATATTAACTTAACCGTACAAAATGGAACGCATCAGTTTTTTCCAGGTCAAGTGACAAGTACGTATGGGGTAAATGGAAATGTTTTAGGACCTACGCTACTCTTGAAACAAGGAGATTCAGTCTATATCACAGTAGATAATCAATTGGCAGATACCACTACAATGCATTGGCATGGTTTGCATGTTTCTCCAGAAAATGATGGAGGACCTCACAGTCAAATTTATCCCAATACTACTTGGTCTCCTAAGTTCGAAGTACTTGATAAGGCTGCTACATATTGGTATCATCCACATTTACACGGAGTTACTGATGAGCAAGTGTCTAAGGGCTTAGCTGGATTTATTTTAGTAAGAGACGCAGAAGAACAAGCATTAGCGTTACCAAGAACATATGGAGTGGACGACTTCCCATTAGCATTGCAAACGAAAGCCTTTGATTTGTCATACCAAATCTTAAGTCACACCAATGCTGATAGTATTATGATGGTTAACGCAACTGTTGATCCAATGCTTGATGTTCCAGCTCAAATGGTAAGGTTTAGAGTGTTGAATGGATCTTCACAAAGAGCTTTTTATTTAGGGCTTACTGGTAATCAAACATTTTATCAAATAGGATCTGATGGAGGTTTATTAGCTGCTCCAGTCTCATTGACTCGCTTGCTTTTAACACCTGGGGAACGAGCAGAAATTGTTATTGATTTTTCTGCTTTAAATGGACAAAGTATTGATTTGATTAGTTATGCATCAGAGTTTCTTAATGGAATATATGGTTCTGTTGCTCCTGGAATGAATGCAAGTATGCCACTAACAGATTACAATCCAAACCCTTTAAATGGTGCAGATTTTACAGTTTTACAGTATAATGTAGGCACGCCAACAGCAAATGCGATTACCACATTGCCTAATAGTTTAGCAACCGTAGTTCCAATTGATGAAAGTACAGCAGACAAAACACGTATGTTTACTTTTTCACCAATGTCTCCTGGATTTAATCAATTGAATGGACATTTTTTAATCAATGGAAACTCTTTTGACCATCTTGTAATAAACGATACAGTGCTACTTGGGGCTACTGAAATATGGGAAGTTAAAAACAATTCAACTATTTCACATCCTTTTCATGTACATGATGTACAATTTTTCATACTGTCTAGAGATGGTGTTGCTCCAGCAGCAAATGAGGCTGGTAGAAAAGATGTTGTTTTAGTAAAACCACAAGAAACGGTTCGTATTATTGCTAAATTTGAAGATTTTGCAAATGAGAATATTCCATATATGTATCATTGCCATTTACTCACACACGAAGACAATGGAATGATGGGGCAATTCATAGTGATAGATTCTCAGGTGGGAATAGAGGAACAATTAGGGGCTAATAGGATGAGTGTATTTCCTAATCCAACAAAGAATATGTTAAATATAATTTCGAACTCTGAAATTATAAAATCTCTTGTAATATCTAACCTTTCGGGAGAGTTGATGTTCAATAAAATTATAAATTCTACAGAAGCTTTGGTGAACGTTAGTGAATTGGCTAGAGGAGTTTATGTATTGAGAATTAATACAGCAACAGGTTTACAGACAGAGAAAATAATAATTGAATAATTATGACAAAACCAAAATATACCATAGCCGTAACTGGATTAAACGCTATAGATAGTCCAGGGCCAGGAATGGCGGTAATTAGAGCGTTAAGAGATGCAGAAAGCTTTGAAGTACGAATCATAGGACTGTCTTATGAAACTTTAGAGCCAGGAATTTATATGCATGATTTAGTTGATAAAACGTATCAAATACCTTATCCTTCTGCAGGACAAGAAGTATTATTTGGAAGAATTGAATATATTAATAGTCAAGAAAATATAGATTTTTTATATCCAAATTTTGATGCAGAATTGTTTAATTTTATTTGCATCCAAGATCGAATTGAATCGGAACTCGATATTAAAATGATGTTGCCTACCAAAGAACAATTTGAAGCGCGTCATAAAGTGAATTTATTTGAATATGGAATAGAACACAACATAAAAGTTCCTTTTGCAAAGATGGTTTATACGCCTACAGAAATACCTCCAATCGTCAATGATTTTGGCTTTCCGTTAGTTGTAAAAGGAAAATACTATGATGCCAAAATAGCCTACACAGCAGATCAGGCAATTCAGCATTTTAATAAAATTAGTGCAGAATGGGGGGTGCCAATTTTAGTACAAAAATTTGTACACGGTTCTGAAGTAAATGTTTGTGGTATAGGTGATGGAAAAGGGACAACTATGGGAGCCGTTCCTATGCGAAAGCTTTATATTACAGATAAAGGAAAAGCTTGGGCAGGCGTTACGCTAGAGGATGAAAAACTATTAGAAATAACAAATGAATTGATTAAAAACACCAAATGGAATGGCCCATTTGAATTGGAGTTTATGAAAACAACCGATGATGAGTATTTTTTAATCGAAATCAATCCAAGGTTCCCTGCTTGGTGTTATTTGACAGTAGGGGCAGGGCAAAATCAAGTAGAGTCATTGGTAAATATAGCTATGGGAAAAGAAGTAGCGCCATTTACTAGTTTTGAAATAGGGAAAATGTTTATTCGATATTCAGAAGATATGATTGTAGATATGAAAGAGTTTGAACAGATTTCGACAATAGGAGAATTATAAAAAATTTCACAACAATATTAAAATAGCAGAGATATGGATAAGAAACAATATGAAAGACCAATGATAAAACCATTAAACACTGGGTTGATGAATAAATTCGGGACAAAAACCGAATATACTCCTAAGACCCATATTGATGGCAATAGAGTAAGTGATTTATTAGAAGAATATGGATCTCCTTTATTTGTTCTTTCGGAACGAAAAATAAGAGAAAACATTAGAAGTGCAAAACGTATTTTTGAAACGAGGTATCCAAAAGTTCAATTCGCATGGTCTTATAAAACCAATTATTTAAATGCTGTTTGTAACATTTTTCATCAAGAAGGGTCTTGGGGTGAAGTAGTTTCTATGTTTGAGTATGAAAAAGCAATGAAAAATGGCGTTCCAACAGATAAAATTCTTTTTAATGGTCCAGATAAGACGGATGAGGATTTAATCGTTGCGATTAATAACAATTCACCAATACATATTGATCATCTTGATGAATTATACCGTTTGACAGAGTTAGCAAAGGAAATGCATAAAAAACCTAGAGTGGCAATTCGTGTAAATATGGATACAGGAATTCATCCAATGTGGGATCGATTTGGATTCAATTATGAAAACGGGCAAGCTTGGGAAGCGATTAATAAAATAATGGCTTCTGAAACTTTAGATTTGATAGGGTTACATTGTCATATCGGTACATATATGCTTATGGCTAGCGCATATGGTGTTGCTGCATCTAAGATGGCAGACCTTGCATTAAGTATTAAGAAAAGATACGATAAAACGATTACCTACATAGATATGGGAGGGGGATTTGCTTCAAAAAACACTTTGAAGGGAGCTTACCAGCCTGGAACAGATACCGTTCCTGAGATTCATGAATATGCAGAAGCTATTACTACGGCTCTTTTAAATGCTGGATTTGAGAACGATGATTTACCATATTTATATTTAGAAACAGGTAGAGCATTGATTGATGACGCGGGATTCTTATTGGGGTCAGTTATTTCTAATAAACGTTTATCAGACGGGAGAAGGGCAACTATTATGGATTTTGGTGTAAATATTTTGTTTACAGCATTCTGGTACAACCATAAAATATCTCCAGCTCAGGAGTTTAGTCATCATACCGAAGATACTGTTATGTATGGCCCGTTATGTATGAACATAGATGTGATACGAGAAAATGTAACGATGCCACCATTAAATAAAGGAGATAACGTTGTTGTTCACTACGTAGGAGCGTATAACATCACGCAATCTATGCAGTTTATTTCACTTCGTCCAGCAGTAGTTTTAATTGATACGAAAGATACCCCACATATCATCAAGAACAAAGAAACGTTAGAAGATGTAGAAGTTAAAGAAGTAAAACCTGAATATTTAAGTACTTTTGAACTCTAAAAACAAATAATTGAAATACCAATATTACATAAAACTCTTTTGGGAAGGATTTGTGAATAGCTATTCACAAATCTTTTTCTCAAATAATAAAATACTCGCCTACATTCTTTTGTTGGTGAGTTTTTTCGATATCGGAGCAGGATTAAGTGGAGTTATAGCCATACTGATTGGTCAAGTTACTGGAGTGCTTTTTAACTTTAGTCATGCATTACTTAGAGATGGTACCTATACTTACAATTCATTGATGGTAGGTTTAGCGATAGGAATGTTTTATGATTTTAATTTATCGTTTTTTATCCTTCTTATTGTTATTTCATTCCTTACATTATTTATTACCATTTGGTTTTTTGTTTCGTTAGGTAAACGAGGATTACCCATGTTAAGTATTCCTTTTTTGTTAGGCTTATGGATAATTATATTGGGAGTAGATAATTTTTCTGCATTGGAGTTAAAACAAAAAGAAATGCTATCATTAGCGAAGTATTTCCCGGAGTTATTTACAGGAGTCACAGATTTTGTGGGCAGATTACCCTTTGCCAATGTTATTTATCTTTATCTCAGATCGCTTGGAGCTATCTTTTTCCAATTCAATGATCTTGCTGGGTTGTTAACGGCCATTGCCATCTTGATCTACTCTCGTATAGGCTTTTTGCTTTCTATTTTTGGGTTTTTAATAGGTTATACTTTTTATTATTATTTAGAAGGAGATTTCTCTCAATTAATATACAGTTATATCGGTTTTAATTTTATTCTTACCGCTATTGCACTCGGAGGATTCTTTGTTGTACCATCACGAAAATCATTTTTGATGCTATTACTTACCATTCCTATTATTGCAATATTGATAAGTGCTTTACATACATTATTTACTCCGTTTGGACTTCCTTTATTTTCATTGCCGTTTAATATTGTCGTGTTGTTGTTCCTTTCTGCAATGATGACAAGGTTCAAAACCGAAGGACTTACATTGGTTACTTTACAGCAATTCTCACCTGAAAAGAATCACTATAAATTTACTAACGCAGTAGAGCGATTTAGTTCGGACACCTACTATCATATATCATTACCTATTATGGGTGATTGGCGTATTTCCCAAGGGTATAATGGAAAGATTACACACAAAGGAGAGTGGGGACAAGCATTGGATTTTGATATTGTAAATAATGAAGGAGAAACTTATAAATTACCAGGTCTAGAATTAAAGGACTATTACTGTTATGATATTCCAGTTTTGGCACCTGCAGGGGGAGTCGTGGTTGAGGTAATTGATAGTGTTGAAGATAATAAAATAGGAGATGTTAATCTAGAAAATAACTGGGGGAATACTGTCGTGATAAAACATGGGGAGTATTTGTTTTCTAAACTCTCTCATTTAAAGATTCATACGATACAAGTCAAGAAGGGGGATTATATCAAGAAAGGAAAAATAATTGGTTATTGTGGTAGTTCGGGGAGATCTCCTGAACCGCATATTCATTTTCAGATGCAAACAACTCCTTATGTAGGTTCTAAGACCTTAGCGTATCCAATAAGTTATTACCTGACCAAAGAAGATAATAAACATCATTTCCATGCATTTGATATTCCAGAAGAAGGACAGATTGTTTCTAATGTAGCAACTACGCCATTGTTAGCGGATGCTTTTTACCTTATTCCAGGTATGAAATTAGAATTTGAAAACGTAGCAACAGGTGAAGATATTTCTTGGGAGGTTTTCGTTTCAGCTACCAATCAAACTTATTTATATTGTGCAAAAACAAAATCGACAGCTTACTTTATAAATAATGGAACGATGTTTTATTTCACAGATTATTATGGAAATAAAAAGGCTCTATTGCATTCCTTTTATATCGGTGCACATAAAGTTTTATTGGGTTATTATAAAGAATTAAATCTAGAAGATAATTTAATGATACAAGGGTTTTTCTCTCCGGTTGTTACTTTTTTTCATGATTTTACAGCACCATTTTTTCACTATTGTAAAGCGAAGTATCAATTCCGTTTTTCTAAAATTGACAATGAACATAAACCAACAGAAATCGAATTCACCACAGCAAGTAAAGGGATTCTTTTCGGAAGGTATTCTAATGAATTTGAAGCTAAGTTATTTATAGCAAACAATAAAATAATGACCATTACATTTAAATCCAAAAAACAAGAAATAAGATTAAAATGCAAGGAAAAAAAATAAACATACTACTGGTTTTATCATTTTTAAGCTTGTTCTCATTTGGACAACAAACCTATAAAAGTGTAGATAGTATATCGTATGCGATGTATCAAAATCAGCAATGGGAAAGTCTTTCTAATTTTGGAGAGCAGGCTGTAAAAAATGGGTTTGATTATTATTATCTAAACCTAAGAACAGGTATTGCTTATTTTAAGCTCAAAGATTATAACAAAAGCTTGTTGTATATTAATAAATCTTTGCAGAACAATTCCTTGAGCCAAGTCTCGAAAGAATATCTATTTTGGAATCACTATTATCTAAATAATGAAAAAGAGACCATCCAATCATATAAAGAATTAGATGATAGCATTCAAAACCGAATGAAATATACACCACCAAAAAAAATCCAATTTGTGTATGTAGAGAGTGGAATTAAACTTTCTGACAATCAAGAAGTGGCAGGTAATATACTGTACGGAAACATTGGTTTAATGCACCATGCAAGCCCAAAACTTGATCTCTATTACAGTTATACCTATTCTCAGCAGAAGTTACAATGGGGTTCTTTTTTACAAAATGAGATTTATGTGAGACCTTCTTATAAATTAAAAAAAGGATGGAGCACAACTTTAGGGTTGCATTATGCAAGTTATAATTCTAAAACAGACTATTCTGCTACAGCAAATTATTATAATAGCTATTCAAAAAATGATTATACTACCGATTACTATACTACTATAAAGTCAAACTTAAAAGGAGATTTTAGCCTCGGGAATTATTTTTCTCAATTTTCAATTCAGAAGCAATGGAAACATTTTAGCATAGCGCCATTTATAAATACATTATATACCATTAGTAATCCTCAGTATAAAAAGAAAGAAAATATCAATTCAACAATTAAAGAATATTATCTTGGGAATCAATATGCTGAAAGGGATTCTATGAGCTCAAAAGTTACAGTTTATACAGATACATCTTATATGCTTGTAAATGGTGGTTTCAAATTGAATTATTATACATCGAGGTTTTCTTTAGGCTTAGAATTTGCAACTACTGCGCAATCAAATAGAGCTCGACAAATAATTATTCCATCTTTTAGTTTGAATGTTTCAGATAAAATAAATATCTCTGGTTATTATTTTGATAAAAAAGATGCTACTTTTGGTATGGGTAATGGGATTATGCTGTTTAATAATAGTAATGATAATCAGAAAATAAGTCTAACAGCCAAATATAACCTTTCCAAAAAAACGAGAATTTATGCTACTTATCAGTATGATAAAATAGTTGATAAACGTTATATTAACGAATACAAAATGAATACAATATTTATAGGATTAAAAATAAAATTATGATAAAGAAAAGTCTAATTACATTATCACTAGCGCTAGTTTGTGGATTAGTATATTCGCAAGATTCGAGAACTCAAGCATTTCAAAAAAGCTATACATTAGAATTAAAAGGTTCTTTAGCAGATGCAATTAAAGCAATGCAAACCGTTTATGATAAAGATGAATACAGCATCAATTTGAGACTAGGTTGGTTAAACTATAGTATGGGAGATTATGTCAAATCGAAGAAATATTATGAAATAGCAATCTTACTAAAACCAAAATCTATTGAAGCTAGAAATGGATTAGTTTATCCATTGTCTGCTATTAAAAACTGGGAAGATGTTTTTCAAACGTACCTGAGTATAGTTAAAATAGATCCCAAAAATAGTAAAGCCAATTATCAGTTGGGGTACGGATATTTCTTAAGAAAAGACTACACCAAAGCTAGAGAACACTTGCAAACTGTTTTAGATTTATATCCTTTTGATTATGATTCCAATTTACTTATGGGAAGTAATTATGTAAAACTAGGGAAGATAAAAGAAGCTAAAGTGCATTATAGAATCGCTCTATTATCAAATCCGTCATCCAAATATGTAGAGGATTTGTTGAAAGGATTATAAGCTTTTATTTTTAAAATAACTAATGAACAACTTAATGGTATGGTATCGTTGTAGCTGAATTCAAGTCACAAATACATAATTTGTATTAAATAATAATTACTCCATAATAAATATAGGTGTAATAGACAAAAAAAGTTGCAGAAGTTAGAGATAGGCGAAGTCCTAACTAAAATCGTACTACAAATGCTACTATTAGAGTTGTTGCGAAACAAAAGCCAAAAAGTTAATCGCTTGATAATCAGTTGGTTAAATTTTAATTAACTGATTATTAGTTCTTTATAGAAATAAGACCTATTTCACAACAACTTTATTAAATTAAATCCACGAGTCTGCACAAAATATAGCTATGTTCTATAGCTTTTTTTTCATTTGCAAAGCTCACAACATTAACCCTCACACTTGGCTATGTGACGTTTTAAATAGAATGCTTAATTATAAAGCAAATAAACTTCACGAATTATTACCTCAAAATTGGAAACCGCTAGAACAAGAGGTGTAGTTTACCGTACGCTTACACTAAAACAGCAGTACTACTGACTTTAAGTTTTTTTTAGTGAACCCTATTTAGAGTTTAGTGGACGTATACTCTAACTGGTTAGCTTTTCGGTTGAGCTTTTAATTTAAGTTTTAAATTTTCCGTTCTTTAAATTTTACTTCCATTTCTATGATTAGAGAAAAAATCCTGTAAGTGATTGGAAGGTGTTTTTAACCCTCCAATCATTATTCGTATTATGGTTATTTAATTCATCGTCATAACTTTGTGTTAATGTTCGTGTTCAAGTTGTCCTGCTTTAGATTGTGCATACACATAATAAGCTCCTTCAACAACAACCTTCATATTAGTAGGCATCTTATCTATTAGAGACACTGCTGTATATCCATTATTGGTAGCTCCTGGAACGACCATTAATTGTTTGAATTGAGTTTCTTTAGCTTCTAAATTTTCCTTAGCAACATAAATAAATGAGGTGCCTCCATCTATAATAACTGATTTTTCTGGAAGGGCAGAAACGGTCAAGTCATCATTCCAAATTTTAGCATTCACATATAAATCCTTCATAAACGTAGGCTTTTTATCATTTAGTTTAGCGTAAACTCGAACGGTTTTTGTTTTTGGATCAAATATTTTTCCTATTGAACTAAGATTAGCTTCAAAGTTTTGATTACCATAAGCAGGAATAGTGTAGCTTATTTTTTGATTATCAGCTAAGTTTACAATATTCTTTTCGTAAACATTTAATTCTAAACGCATATTGTCAGTAGAGATTAAGTCTATAATTGAGGTGTTTGGCTGAGCATACATTCCATTATGAGCTTTTATAAATGTTATATACCCATCTTGAGGAGCAACAATGCTAACTTTACTTTTAATCGTTTTAGCAGTTAAGTTTTTCACCGAAAACCCCCAATAATTAAGTTGTTTTGCTATTCCTGTAGTTTTAGCTTCTAAAATATCTGATTGAGCTTGTGCTTCTTGAAGAAATTTAGCAACTCCAGCATTTTGTTCCATTAATTGCTGTTGTCTTTCTAAGTCTGCTTTTTTTAACTTAAGTAAAGCTTTTGATTCTAAGTATTCTTGTTGTTTAATGATAAAATCAGAATTTTCAAGATAAGCAACAACAGTTCCTTTTTTTATAAAATCTCCTTCAGAATAATCTTTCAACTCACTTATAATTCCGTTAGATTTAACGCTAATAGCAATAAAAGAGTTTGCTGGTAAACTTAATACTCCATTGGCTTTGACAAAACCATTGACTTTCATTTTAGAGAAATCTCCAAGTTCTAAACCAATTGTTTTAATTTGAGTTTTTGTTAAATGGATTCCATCCTCTTCATGCTCTTCTCCATGTTGGTGGGCATCGTCTTCTGAATTTGTTCCATGCCCGTGTCCATCGTCTTCTGAATGAGCCTCGTGTTCATATCTATCGTTTTCGGTGTGATTTTCTCCACATGAAGAAAATAATACGACTGCAATACTTAGTATAAACAGTGAAATATAATTTTTATAAATTTTCATTTTATTTAATTTTATTGATTTGTAATAAATTGATACTGAGCTACAGCTAAATTATATGCCGTTACTTGCTCTAAGTAGTTAATGTTAGAATTAGAAATTAATTCCAAAGTATTTAAAAGTTCTAGGTAGTTTAATTCTCCTACGGCATAGTTTAGCTTCATTATTCTGATAAGTTCTGGGTTTAAGACCTTAACTTGTTGAGCGTAAAACTCAATCGCTTCATCATGGGTTAGAATTTTATTTTCTATTAGTGCTAATTGTTGTCTTAATTGTAAAACTTTACTTTCATAATTAGCCGAAGCTATATCAACATTAATTTTTTGAGCATTTATTCTTTTCTTAATTTGCCCTCCAAAAATAGGTATAGATACTCCTCCTTGAACGCCAGTTAACCATCCTCCTTCAAAATAGTTTTGAGTAGCATAACTAATACTGAAATCTGGTTTTAGGTTTGACTTTTGAACTTTAACTTTAGCAAATTCGATATTTACGTCTTGTTTAGCCTTTTTCAAAGCTAAAGATGAACTAGTGTCGGAAGTTATAAAGTTAAACTTTTCTAAATTATCCGATATTTCTAAATTATCCGATGTGTTTAGAAGGAGTTTAAACCCTGCGTTTATTCCTTTAAGTTTTAATTCTACTTGTTTGGATAACATCAAATATTCATTCATTTTTGATGTTAATGTAATATATTCTGTAGTATTTGAAACACCAGCATCTAACCTTGATTTGGCTATGTCCGAATAGGTTTTGTAAACCGTTGTTAACTCAGTATAAAAAGTCGCTAAAGCTTTGTTATATTGAATGTCTTGAAACATTGTTTTTACCTGATAGGTCAATTTATTTTTAATCAATTGTTGATTTATTTTACTTTTTTCATACAATTCATTTTGTAACAAATTATTAGCTTTATTCACTCCTGGATTTTCAAAATTTTGAGTTACACCAATTTGATTTTGTTTTTGTCCATTGTCTCTAAAAAGTCCATCTCCTTGATAATAAAAATCAGTAATACCTAAACTGTATCCCATATCTAATAATGACTCATTCATTTCTAAATTCAATTGGGCTCCTTTAAGCATTGGGTTATTTTTGTATGAAATCTCCAATGCTTGTTCTAACGATATTATGTTTTGTTGAGAAGATACAGGATTTCCAAAACCAAGTCCTAAAAGTAGGAGAAGTGCTACAATTTCTGTTGTGCTTTTTATTTTTATTTTCGATTTTCTTTCAGTCCATAATTCTAACCAATAATATAATAATGGTAATATCACTAAGGTTAAAAATGTAGCGCTAATTAATCCTCCAATAACCACTGTTGCTAATGGTCTTTGTACTTCTGCTCCTCCCGATGTAGATATTGCCATTGGTAAAAAACCTAAAGAAGCTACTGCAGCAGTCATAATAACAGGACGCAATCTTACTTTTGTTCCTGTGAGTATTCGTTCTTTTAAATCGGAAATACCTTCAACTTTTAATTGGTTAAAATAACCTATCAATACAATTCCGTTTAGAACCGCAACTCCGAATAAAGCAATGAAACCTATTCCTGCAGAAATACTAAAAGGAAGACCTCTAAACGCTAATGCCCATATTCCACCGATAGCAGAAAGAGGTATTGCCGTAAAAATTAAAGCAGCTTGGGACAGAGAGCCAAAAGTAAAGAATAATAATATAAAAATTAACGCTAGCGCTAAAGGTAAAGCTACAGCAAGTCGTTGATTCGCTGCTTTTAAGTTTTCAAACTGCCCACCATAGGTATAGTAATAACCTGGAGGTAAATTTATTTTACTATCGAGCTTTTGTTGAATTTCTGTTACTAGAGACTCTACATCTGTGTCACCTACATTTACACCAATAACAATTCTTCTATTTGTATTTTCTCTAGATATTTGCATTGGAGCATCTTTTAAATCTATGTTAGCAACATTGCTCAATGGAATTTGAGAACCATCGTCTAAGGTTATAAATAATCCCTTTACATCTTCTATTCCAGCTCTAAATTTTTCATCCAATCTAACAACTAAATCAAACCTTTTTTCTCCTTCATAAATAACTCCAGCAGTTTCTCCTGCAAATGCAGAACGTATTATGCTGTTTACATCTTGTATGTATAAGCCATATTGAGCTAATGACTCATAATTATAAGAAATTATTATTTGAGGCATTCCTATTGTTTGTTCCACGTTGACCGTACCAACTCCATTTATTTGTGAAATTATAGCTTCAGATTCCTTTGCTTTTGCATAAAGAACATCTAAATCTTCTCCAAATAACTTGATAGCAATATCGGCTTTACTTCCTGTCATAAGTTCATTAAATCGTAATTGTATCGGTTGTGAAAATTCGTACCCAACTCCTGGGATATCGTGTAACGATTCTTCTATTTTTTCAAACATATCTTGTCGATTACTAGCTGAAGTCCATTCTCCTTTTGGTTTCATAATTAACACATAATCGGCAATTTCTACAGGCATTGGGTCGGTAGGTATTTCTGCAGAACCAATGTTTGCTATAATGTCTATTATTTCTGGAAACTCTTTGAGTAGCTTACTTTGAATCATTTTAGATGTCTCGATACTTTGAGTCAAGGAACTTCCTGGAGGTAAGATTTGCTGCATCGCAAGATCTCCTTCTTCTAGGGTAGGTATAAACTCTCCTCCCATTTTACTAAAAATATAACCACTAAAAATAAAGAGTAGTATAGTAATGGAAACGAAAACTACTTTAAACCTAAAGGCTAGCTTTAATATGGGGTCATACCCTTTCTGAATGAAGGATATTATTCTATCAGCAAATGTTTTTTTAGTACTTATTTTTTTCTTTAAGAATAAAGCCGCCATCATTGGTACGTATGTTAATGAAAGTATCAGAGCACCTCCGATAGCGAGCATAACAGTTTGTGCCATGGGTCTAAACATTTTACCTTCTATTCCTACTAAAGCAAGAATCGGTATGTAAACCATTAGAATAATTATTTCTCCAAATGCTGCAGAACTTCTTATTTTTTGAGAGGATTCTATAACCTCGTCATCTAATTGAGATTGAGTTATTGTCTTTCCTGCATGTTTAACATACATTTTGTGAATAATAGCTTCTACAATAATAACAGCACCATCTACAATTAAACCAAAGTCTATAGCTCCTAAACTCATTAAATTAGCAGAGATACCGAATAGATTCATCATTGCAATTGCAAAAAGCATTGCAAAAGGAATTACCGATGCAACAATTAAGCCTGCTCGCCAATTACCAAGCAATAGAACTAAAATAAAAATGACAATCAAGCCTCCTTCAATTAGATTCTTTTCGACAGTACCAATAGCAGTTGTTACCAGTTTGTCCCTCACTAAATAAGGCTCAATTATGACACCTTCTGGTAATGATTTTTGAATCTGAAGAACTCTTTCTCTTATCAATTCAGTTACTTGTGCTGAGTTCGCTCCTTTGAACATCATAACTTTTCCACCTACGACTTCTTCACCGTTTCTAACTAATGCACCGTATCTTGGAGCTTTTCCATACTGAACTTTCCCTATATCATTGATGATTATGGGAATATCATTACGTTTAGTCACAACTATTTTACCTATATCTTCTAATGACTTTGATACACCTTCTGATCGAATATAGTATGCGTTCGAATTTTTTTCGATATACGCACCACCTGTATTTTCGTTGCTTTTTTCTAATGCATTCAAAATCTCAGATATACTAATATTCATAGACTTAAGTAAGTTGGGATTTATAGCAACCTCGTATTGCTTTAAGTGCCCTCCCATTGAATTGATTTCAGCTACACCCTCTATTCCAGCTAGTTGCCTTTTGACTATCCAGTCCTGAATACTTCGTAATTCTATAGCATTATATTTGTCTTCAAACCCTTTTTCTGGTCTAATCACATATTGGTAGATTTCCCCAAGTCCAGTCGAAATTGGTGACATTTCGGGTTTGCCCAATCCTGCTGGTATATTATCTTCTGCTTTTTTTAGTTGTTCTGAAACTAATTGTCTTGCAAGATAAATATCATAATTTTCTTCAAAAACAACTGTGATAACTGATAGTCCAAATCTTGAAATAGACCTTATTTCCTCAATCTTTTGAAGGTTTTGAAGCGACAATTCAATTGGAGTTGTGATAAATTGTTCTACTTCTTGAGTTGCTAAAGTAGGTGTAATGGTGATTATTTGAACCTGATTATTGGTGATGTCGGGAACTGCATCAATTGGTATTTGGCGAAAAGAGTATATTCCCCATATCGAAAGAGCTACTACCATTAGCCCAATCATAAACTTATTCTTAACCGAATAAGCTATTATTTTATCAAACATATTTTTGATTTATTTGTTAAACATAAATTAATGAATACTCAATGCAATTAGCTTTTTGGAAAATTCAAAGATTTTTTTCAAGACTTAGACGTAAAAAAATGTTGTAACTGGTTACTACAAGATTTTACAATACCAGTATTGAGAAAAAGAAAGATTCGAAAAACTGTAAGTAAAGCTATTTGTTTTGGGTATTTCTGTTGTCTTATTTTAGAAATCAACAGACAATAAGGACGTAATTGTCCCTATAAAATGCTTAACAAATTGTAGGAGGGTGCCAAACTCCTTTAGAATAGTCATATTCATAATTAAACGAATAATGAAATAGAAGTTTATGCTCTTGTTTTATAATACTTTTTTCAACTAATGAAGATGATGGTAACTCAATTGTTGATCCACAACAGTCACAAGAGCATAAAGGTGGACAAATATCTCTCTCGTCATCGGATTCATTACCGCTATTTTCTGTTTGGTGACATTGATGTCCAGATACCGCATCCTTACAAGGGAGGAGCGTTATTCCAAAAATAAGAGCGGATAATATGAGTGAGATTAAATTCATTAATTATTGTGAAATTAATAATAA
>WFNC01000061.1 GCA_015488785.1 Flavobacteriales bacterium
AATAACATATCTTGGGAAGGCTATCCAAATAAAGTCATTAAAATTAGAGCTTCGTATTCTGATACCTTGAACTGCACTGACAAAACAGATGCTTATACTAATTTAACACAAAATAACCCTAGGTTAATCATTAATAACTCTCAAGTTATATCAACTAATTCTATGAACACGATTGTTGATGTTTATACCAAATCATATGTTTTGTCTAGCAATGACAATTGTACTGATGCCAAAGAGTTGGAGGTAGAAGGAATTATATCTAATGGAGGCGTATCAATCGAATCGAATGCTTCTACAGGAGCTAACTCTGGTGATTTTTCTTGGACTTGGTGCGCATTAACTGAACGTTTATAATATACTCAAACCAAATAGTTTTTTCGTGGAATTTGAAAAGCTTATTGCATTGGGTTTACTCAAAAAAAAAAATAGAACTGAGGATGTTTCAAAAAATTAGTCTTTTAATTATTGTTGTTTTTATAACACTACTCTCTTTTGGTCAAAAAGGAACTTTGAGAGGTACAATAACAGAGTTGTCGAATGGTGAAACGATGCCGTTTGTAAATGTGTATGTTAAATCAGATGTTACCAAGGGTACGACTACAGGTTTTGAAGGGAACTACACATTAAAGCTAGCGCCTGGAACTTATCAGATAGTATATTCGTCTGTTTCTTATCGAGAAATAACGGAGGAAGTGACCATTGAGGAAGGAAAAACCTTGATTCGCAATGTTTCGATGAGTGAAGATACTGAAATGATGGCTGAAGTTGAAATTGTTGCAGAAAAAAGAGTCGCTAAAACGATTGCCGCTTTTGATCGTCAGAAAATGAAATCGACCAATATGATTGACGGAACGTCGTCTGAGCAGATGAAAAAAACTGGTGACAGTGATGCTGGAGAGGTTGTAAAAAGAGTAACAGGAGTTTCGGTAGAAGAAGGAAAATATGTGTATGTAAGAGGATTGGGAGATCGCTATACTAAAACGATTTTGAACGGAATGGTAATTCCTGGTTTAGACCCCGATCGAAATGCTGTACAAATGGATATATTTCCAACAAAATTGATTGATAATATAACTGTTTATAAAACTTTTACTCCTGAACTCCCCGCAGATTATACAGGAGGACTAATTAATATACAAACAAAAGATTTTCCCAACGAAAAGACAATTAATTTTTCGGCAGGAATGGGATACAATACCGTTACGACTTTCAATCCTAACTACATTTCTTCTAATAAAGGAAAACTAGATGTTATTGGTTTTGATGATGGAGGAAGAAAAATGCCTGTAAATCAAAATAAACCTTTTGCAGATCCAACCCAAGGGATAGAAGAACTGACTACGTTAACAAAATCATTTTCTCCAAACATGGCGGTAAAAGATGCTCAAAACTTTCTAAATCAAAGCTACTCTTTTGGGCTTGGAAATCAATTTAATTCTGAAAAAAGAGACTTAGATTATGGCTATACTTTTAATGTTAGTTATCAAAACAATTATAAATATTATGGTGACATACAATATAATGCTTATCGAAAAGATACCGATTCTACAGTAAATGAAATTTATGCTGATCGGAAATCGACTGGTCAAATGGGCATACAAAATGTAATTTGGTCAGCTTTGCTTGGTCAATCGATAAAAATAAATAAGAAGCATAAAATTTCATTGAATTTATTTCATACTCAAAATGGAGAATCAAAAGCGGCTTCATTGACAGAAGTCAATTTTGAAACAAATCCTGCTACATTAGTAAAGCAAAGTTTACAATACACCCAACGCTCAATCAGTAATTTAAACTTATCGGGGAAACACTCATTGGCTAAAAACAAATGGGAATTAAAATGGGCCATAGCTCCCTCTTTGGCTTCAATAAACAATCCAGATATTAGAAGTACCATTTTAGAAAAAATAGAGACAGACAGCGGTTTTGTTTACAAACTAAATAACAGTGTAGGGGGAGAAATAAGAAGGATTTTTAGAACGCTAAACGAAATAAATCTGAATAGTAAAATAGATTTAATTTATTCGTTCAAATTGAAAAATGAGTTAGAATCTAATCTAAAATTTGGAATCGCAGAGACGTACAAAACAAGAACATACAGAATATTTGATTTTATATTTGACGCTGAAAACACAACGGAAGTTCCCAATGACCCGGATTGGTTTTTTAAAGAAGAAAATATTTGGACTGTAGCCACAGACAAAGGAACTTATGGTGATGCTCAACGAGAACTATCTAATTCGTACGATGCATCTCAAATGATTTTGGCTGCTTACATAATGAACGAACTTCCGATAACTAAAAAACTAAAGGCAGTTTATGGAGTAAGAACTGAAAAAGTAACGAATAAATATACGGGAAGAAACAATAGCGAATCGGTAATTTATAACAACAGTGTTGTATTGGACAAAACTAATTTTTTACCCGCTTTAAATTTTGTTTACATCCTAAAAGATTCCGCTTTCAATACCATGAATTTGAGAGCTTCTTATACGCAGACTTTGGCTAGACCGTCTTTTAAAGAAAAATCGATTGCGCAAATTTACGACCCTATTAAAGGACGAAGATTTAATGGTAATATCGATTTAAAGCAAACAAGTATTCATAATGCAGATTTAAGATGGGAATATTTTTATGGAAGAACAGAAGTTTTATCTATGTCAGGATTCTACAAAAAATTCATTGATCCGATTGAGATTATATCATTTGATTTAGCTCCTAATGAAGTTAAACCAATAAATACAGGAGAAGCAGAAGTTTACGGGATAGAATTAGAAACAAGAAAAAGAATTGGATTTAAACAAACGGAGAACAATAAATTCTATGTTGGAGCAAATTTTACTTGGGTTAAATCTCAAGTAAACATGAATAAAGTGATTATAGAAAAAGGGCTATCAACACAAACAGAAAGAGAAATAAGACAAGCCAACGCTAGACAAGGAGAGAAAATTGCGACTTACCGTCGTATGTCGGGGCAAAGTCCATATGTCATCAATGCTTACACTTCGTTTAGTAACGACTCGACAGGCTTAGATTTTAATATAAGTTATAATATTCAAGGAAAACGCTTAGCAGTAGTCGGAATTGGAGCCCTACCAGATGTTTACCAAAAACCATTTCATAGTTTGAATTTAAAAGTAAGTAAACAATTGAGCAAGAATTGGAAAGCTAGTTTCACGGCTCAAAACCTATTGAACAATAAAAAAGTAAAATTATACGAAGCCTACAAAGCTACACCACAAGTATATGAATACTTTAATAATGGAAGAACCTTTGCTGTGTCTTTGAATTATTCGTTGTAAGAACTGTAATCAATCTGTTTAAAAGCATTGTTAATTGAATATAGAAACCAATAGCCAAGTCTGAAAAACACAAAGATATTTACAGTTAAAAGTTTTCAACATTTTTAAGTATTTCTTAGAAAATCTTTCTTTTTTCTTCAAGTAAATCATTTTTTTTATATATTAGTTTCTAAATTAAGGCAACCGTCCTAATTATTTTTCGTCAAGCAATTGAATCACTCAAAAAACAAGCTACCTATGAAAACTTTTTACTCCATTTTAATTTTCATTCTTTTTTCATTTGTAGCAAAATCAACTTTTGCTCACTCTGTTCAAGTTGCTTACTGTATCGGATGTACAGGACAACTAACTTTATATGTAGAGCATTGGCATGGGAATCAAAATCCAAGTGGAACAACAATGACAATAGCACTTACTGTAAATGGGGTAACATCTACGGTAACAGGTAGTCCGATTGCAAACCTTCAAAACGTCCCATTTGCTCAGCTCCCTAACTGCGCCAGCCCTCCTGTTGTTTTTGCTTCTTGCCCTGGAAACGCTAACACATATAATGACTGGGTTGTATATACTTACGCCGTACCTGCTAATGCAAATGTTCAGTTTCAAATTTTATCTGGAAACAATGCTTTTACTCAAGATGCTTGCGGAATGTACCCAGCCACATCTCAACCTTTTGTTGTAACTCCATTAAACCAACCGCCTATTACAATACCGCCTTCAACAGTTTGTAGCCAATCTCAATCAAATGGAGTTACGTTCCCTGCTGGTAATCCTTCAGGAGGAACATATATTTGGACAAATGACAACCCTTCTATTGGCGTTCCTGCAAATGGTTCTGGAAATATTCCCGCTTTTACCCCCCCTTCTACCAGCACAACTCAAGTTGCTAATATAACAGTCTCTTATTTATGTGCTACTACAACTTTTACAATAACAGTTTTGCCTTCAGCAGGACCTAATTTTAATTACGTAAACATTGTAAATAATAGCTTAAACGGAGCAAACTCAAATGTTCAATGTTATGGAGATTCCACTCTTTTTCAAGCTCAAGCTACTGGAGGTGTTAGCATACAATCGGTACTTTGGGATTTTGGAGATGGCTCCTCCTCCACCCTAATGAATCCAAAACATTTATTTCTAACAACGGGAACATATACCGTTAACCTGCAAGTGACAACAACAGATGGATGTACGCAAACCTCAACTTCTACTGTTGTAGTTAACTCTAAACCATCAGCAAGCTTTACATCTTCTCCAAATTGCGAATATGACGCTGCAGCATTTACGAGTACATCAACAGTTGCGTCAGGAACTGTTACTGGTTGGAGTTGGGATTTTGGAGATGGAAATACAGCTACTCAGGAAAACCCAACACACCTTTATGCTCAAGACGGAAGTTATCCAATAAACTTAACTGTAACCTCATCTGTAGGCTGTACAGATACCGTTTCTGGTAATCAAATTATTTATGAAAAACCATTTGCCTCTTTTACTAAAACAGACGAATGTTTAAATGTAGCGAATATATTCACCGATGCTTCAACAGCTGCGGTGAGTTTAACAAATTGGAATTGGGATTATGAAAACAACGGAACTGTTGACAATACCAATCAAAATAATACTTTTATTTACCCTTCTTTTGGAGATAAAACCGTTCGATTAGAAGTTCAAGATGCAAATGGGTGTATTGACGATACAATTATTACAACAACAGTTCATCCATTACCAACAGCTAGTTTAACAGCTGATCAAGTTTGTCCTACTTTTGCAACAACGCTTACAAATACTTCTACTGTTCCAAATCCAGGAACTATTAACGCTTGGAATTGGGATATGAACAATACAAACACAGTCGATTATACTTCTCAAAATGCCTCTTTTACGTGGAATACTGGAGGAACTTACTACGTTGAATTAATGGTTGAAACAACTGACGGATGTAAAGACTCTGTTTTAAATACAGTTATTGTTGACCCTAAACCTGTTGCGAACTTTACGACTCAAGCTGTTTGTAAAAATGATGTTACTAATTTTACTAATACTTCTACCGTTATAACAGGAAACATTACTGCTTGGGAATGGAACTACGGAGATGCGAATACAGGAAATACTCAATCTCCATCACATACTTACGCTAGTGATGGGACTTACAATACTACTTTAATTATAACGACTGATAATGGATGTAAAGACACGGTTATTAACCCAGTTACAGTTTATAGTCTTCCTATCGCTTCTTTTACTTCAAGTACAGAGTGTTTGAATGTAGCTACAATATTAACAGATGCTTCAACTACTGCTTACACGCTTTCATTTTGGGAATGGGATGTTGATAATGACGGAGCCACTGAATCAAGTAACCAAAATACAAGTGAAATTTATTCTAGTTTTGGGTTCCATTCAGTTCATTTGACAGTAACAGATATGTATGGTTGTCAAGATGATACAATAGCAGACATAGAAGTGAAACCTTTGCCTGTAGCGATATTTTCATCGACAACAGAATGTCCTAATTTTGCAACAACACTAACCAATGCTTCAACGGTAGCCAATCCTGGCTTAATAAACGCTTGGAATTGGGATATAAACAATACAGGAAATATAGATCAAACTTCTCAAAATGCCTCTTTCACTTGGACTGCAGGAGGGACTTATGATGTTGAATTAATGGTTGAAACAGCGGATGGATGTAAAGATTCTATTGTAAATACAATTACAGTATATCCTAAACCTGTAGCCAACTTTTCTAATACAACTGTTTGTTATGGTTCTACAACTGATTTTAGTGATAATTCAACAG
>WFNC01000062.1 GCA_015488785.1 Flavobacteriales bacterium
ATTTTAACCCTGCTCCTGTTCCAAGTCGAACGGCTTTTCCCATTCGTCTCAATTGGTTTCGAGGAATATAATCTTTCCAATTTGGCTCAATTACTTTTAGCAAATTATTATAATAACTTACTGCTTCAATCTTTCCTTCAAACGTTGTTGTTGGCTGAGGAGAAATTAGATATGACGCTTTAATTCTCATATTTTGAAATAACTAAGGATATGCAATTTCCATTAAACCCAAAAGAATTAGATAATGCATATTTTGATTTGAATTTCTTATAAACAGTACTCGCTCTATAACCATTTATTGACAAATGATTTTCAATATTCAAACTAGGATAAAACTCTTGATGATTTAGGGCTAATAAAGTAAAGATACATTCTAACGCTCCTGCGGCAGCAAGTGTATGTCCACTATAAGATTTTGTAGAAGATAATAGCGTTTCTTTTGAAAACATTTTAGATAAAGCAGTCAATTCAGCTAAATCATTATTACCAGTTCCTGTTCCGTGCGCATTAATAAAGTCAATATCCGATGTCTTTATTTCTGCATTCGCCAAAGCTTGATTAATACAATTCATAATACCAGAACCGTCTTCGTTTAAAGCAGAGCTATGAAAAGAATCATTGGTATTTGCCCATCCCAAAATAAATCCATATTTTTTTCGAGTAGAATTCAAGTTTTCTCTTTTAAGAACAAGATATCCAGCGGCTTCTCCAAGGTTCAGCCCTTCCCTATTTTCATCAAATGGTTTACAGATTGTCTTCGTTAAAATACCTAATGCATTAAAACCTCTAATCGTAAAATCGGACAGGCAATCTACACCTCCTACTATTGCGATATCTACTTTATTTTGTTGCAACAATTTAGCTCCTAACATTATTGCATTGGCAGACGAAGAACACGCAGTATTAATTACTGATGTAGGCCCTTTCATCTTATAGTGTTTTACAATACGCTGCAAATGAGTACTTGGAGAATACGTTTCTATATATTGACTTGCTTTTTCATTTTCTGTAGCATCTTTATACAACGATTCAGTATTACTCATTCCTCCAACTGTACTCGCTGAAATAAAAGCTGTTCTTCGACTTTCTAAATCTTCTCTTGTGAGATTTGCATCTTGAATAGCGTCTTGAAAAGCAATTTTTGACAAAACTTCTACTCTTGATAAAAACTCATCAGCTTTACTGTCAATGTTTAATCGTAATTCTGTTGTCGTTTTTTTTATTTCTCCAAAAGGAAACTGTGTAGATTTGGTACGCTTAGAATTTGGAAATACAATACCCGTTACTCCATTTTTCAATGAAATTCTGTTTTCTTCTAATGTTTGCCCCAAAGAAGAAATAACTCCTATTCCTGAAACCACAATTTTTGCCATTTTAAGCTTTTCCCATTTTGGTAATATACGCTGCCATATGGTTGACATCTACTAAAATTTTTCGCCCTTCTGCTGGATTCTCTATTTTAATCCCATATTCTCTTTCTAACAAAACGATTAACTCTAGTGAATCTATAGAATCCAATCCCAAATCAGATCCAAAAAAAGCTGTATCATCAGCAAAATCATCCAATGAAATGTCCATTAAGTTTAAATACTCTATAATTTGTGTTTTAAGTTGGCTCTTTAATTCTCTGTCTGTCATCTTGCTAATATATTAAGTTTTTTTAGTTTCAAATAGGCAAATAAAACAAAAGTAAAATTCATTCCTATGAGAATAAATGAAGGAATTAACAACTGGCTAAAATCTCCATTTTTCAAAAATACGGTATAAAATAATTCTATACACCAATGGAGGGGAGAAATATTTGATAAAACCTTCAATAAAGGCGGCATTATAAAACTTGGAACCCAAATTCCTCCAATTGCGGAGAAAATAATAATACTTATGGCTCCAAATCCAGTCGCTTGTTCAATGGTTTTACTGTAAATTCCAATCAGTAGCGAATAGTTTACAGCTGTAATTCCCGTTAAAAATACAATCCATAAAAAACTCAGCGTATTATCGGGAAAATATAACGTTGGTAAATCTATAAATTGAAATAGAAATCTGCTTATTGTAAAAATTAATGAAATTTGAAAAAAAGACACCATCAAAAATAAAATAGCTTTTGAACCTAGCAAATACCAAATGCTACTTGGCATAGTTAATACCCGATCGAAACTTCCGTTTACTTTCTCTTTAACCAAATTGCCTGCTAACGATATTACCATAAAAAACACTGCGAAAATAGACCATGCAGGAACATTGTGCTGGCTAGCATTTGGAATTGCTGTATCTAAACCATTAAAACTCGATTTTTGCATTTCCAATTCTTGATCATCTTTTTCACCTTTCAAATCAAAAGCCCCCTCTCCTAGTTCTAACTCATTTGAAAGTTGTTTTAATAAAAATTGAGTACTTAATTTTTTATTCAATGTAAAAATCATTTGTTCCACCGATTGTGCATAATTTCCTTGTATAACGGGATTGTAGATTAGTTTTAAAATTGGCTCTTGATTTTGAATAATTTTATCTTCTGGCTGTACTTCTAAAATCCCCATTGAATATTTCAACTTATCGACTTTAAAACTAGCTTTTCTTTTTAACACTTTAGAATATTCTTTTTCTATCAATAAACCAAAAGGAATGTTACTTTCACTAATCTCAGTATTTAATTCTGATGAAGAATAATTTTTATATTTAATTTTAAACAGATGACTTTCATTTATCGCTTTTACAAGTTCATTGCTCAACGAATCACTGTCTTCATTAACCAAAATCAGTTCTATTTGATTATTATTAACAATGTTAAAAGCGCTATTTTGAATAGACGTAATGATTATAACCAATAAGATTGGTAAAAAAATCATCATCGATAAACCAACCTTATCATTTACAAGTAAGAGAAACTCTTTGTATATTCCTGCTTTAAGTTTATTCATTACAATGCGAGTAAAATTGATTCTAAATCTTTTTTATCTTGATGTTTTAAGACTTCTTTTAAATTTCCTGTCACAATGTTCTCACCTCCGTTTAATAACGTAAAATTATCACAAAAACTTTGACTTTCATTCATTTGATGAGAGGTATAAATTATTGTTACTCCTTTATTGTAAAGCGTGTTTAAATAATTTAATATTTCATTCTTACTGTGAACATCTATTCCTACTATGGGTTCGTCCAAAACTAAAATACTAGGTTTGTGCAATAACCCTAATATCAAATTCACTTTCCGCTTCATACCTCCAGAAAACGTTTTTACTTTCTTACTCTGGTGTTCTTCTAATCCAAAAAGCGAGATTAACTCTTTGTAACTTGTTTTAATTTCTTGCGTTTTTAAATTGAACATTGCCCCAAAATATTTTACATTTTGCCAAACGGTTAATTCTTCATAAAAAGCAAACTCTTGAGGAACATATCCTATTGACTCTTTTACTTCTGTTTGATTTCTTATTTCTAAATCATTCTTAAAAAACTTAACACTACCTTCGCTTGGTAGCATTACATTGCAAATAATTTTTATTAAAGTTGATTTTCCTGCTCCATTAGCTCCAAATATTCCGTGTTTTGTTCCCTCTTCGATATCCAACGATAAATTGGACAAACTATTCAATTCCGAACCTTTATATTTATGACTAATATTTTGGATAGAAACTTTCATTTAGATTAATTTTAAAGCTCCTATTTTTTTAAATGCCCTTGTTTCCAATACTTCAATTTCTCTCAATCGTTCACTAATTTCAATAAAATCAGCTTGATCCGTTTTTCTACCTTTCAATACTTGTGCCATTGCTACAGCAGTGTTACGCCATAAATCTCCCGATTGTGTAAAATCATTTGAAAGTTCCAATAAAGAATCATTTGGAATATATGCGTGAGCTTCTTCTAAAAAGGCGGCATAAATGTAACGAAAACCTCCTCCTCCTGTTCCTATTTCTTCTTGCATTCTGATTATTTGTCCCAAGTGTAATCCTGCTCTTCTTACACCTAATTTATCTCTCCACTTTGTAATTTGTTTTGCCGTGTATCCTATTCCCGACAATCCCACAAAAGGACCTGGAGCTTTCATGAAATTATAATTCTTTTTAATTCCTTTTCTAATTGCGTTTGGAATATCTACGTCAGTAATTATCTTTTTTTCGGGAGCATACAAATTTCCTTTGGGGGCTAATGGTCCTTTTGCAAAACGAACCAATTGGAGTTCTTCTCGGGTCAATACCGTTTTTACCTCCATTGTTGGATCACTAATCAAATAATTCTCTCCTTGTTTTCCGTAAACGATAATGTTGTGCGCATTAAAATGAAAACGATATTCTGGTGCAAAATAAGGTAAATTGTAAACGCCAACTTGACAACCTGTTACCCTATCCTGCTCCAACAAATCATCTAAATAATCCATTGCTTTTTCTTCAGAATTAAATTTCTTTCGAACAATAGGAACGTTCAATAATTTACTTGTTCTTTTAAAAATAATACCAGGAAACGATCGATAAGAAACCGCAGGACCTCCGTTTATTTTCATAAATGGAATGTGTATATAGAATAATCCTGCCCCTATTCCAAAAGCCAACGGTTCTGTAATTCCTTTTACACCATAGAAATCCATCAAACTAGACGTAACTCCGTTTTCACAATGGGCACTTTGTATATGTTTAAAATTTTCCAACTATTCTGGTTTTTTTAATTTTTCTATCGAGACTTTAAAAACTGATGCGTATTTTTCTAATCGAGCTTTACTTAGTTTATCAAAAACAGAAGGTTTAAAATGACGTTTGATTGTTATTTTCCAAAAACCAGTATAATCTGATAGAATCTGTAAATCCATTAGACTTTTAATCATATAATAATTGATTGGACTTTCTATTCCCAATTTGATTGCTTCTAATGCTTCTTTTTTTTGATTTTCGATGTCATTCCAAGTTGCATCTAAAGCTTCTTTTTTTACATTCCATCCTTTACTCTTTGCTGTTGTATAATTTCCGTTTTCATTCTTTGCATAACAAAGTTCATTCGTAAAATCTTTTAAAGCACTTTCGTCTTGAGGGATATCTTTAATTTTCATTGAATCAGTTTTTCAAAATGATTTAGACAACAGTCAATAAACAAAATACGTAAGAAAATCTAGAACTTTCTGGTACTGCTAGCAATACGGTATTTCCTTTTTCTAATTTGTTTGATTTAAACAATTCATCAACCATTAAATAAATAGAGGCTGAACCAACATTTCCCTTTGTAGCAAGGTTTGTAAACCAATTTTCTTTAGGAATCACAATACCATTGCTTTTCAATACTTCATCTATTTTATCTTCAAAATAAAAACTAGATAAATGTGGTAAAAAATAATCTACCGTTGAAGCATCAAACCCATATTTATCGCAAATATCTGACAACTTATCAAATCCTAAGTGAACAATTTTTTCTCCCAGTAATTTGGTATCTTGTTTAATACTAAATATCGATTTTTGGGTTATTTCTTCAGCACTATATTCTTTGTAACTCACCAATTTATCATCTTCAATATCTGCACCCATGTACATACAAACAGCTTGTTCGTTAGCATAAGAAATTGCTTCTATCCAATCCATTCTTAAAGAAATACCTTTCTTATTGGGTTGGTTTTTCAATAAAAAAGCACTTGCACCATCAGAAAGCATCCACCTCAAAAAATCTTTTTCAAAGGCTAAAATTGGTTTTGCTTCTACTTTCGATATTTTTTCAAATTCTTCTTCATAGTTTTCTGAGCGAAGTGTTTTTGCTAAACGCTCTGAACCAGCTGTAACAGCCACAGACTTATCACCTGTTTTGATGGTTAAATAGGCATATTTCAAAGCATGCATTCCCGAGCAACAAACTCCTGCAGGCGAAATAACTTCAATAGGCTTTAATTCCGACAATTCTCCATGAACCATAACCGAATGACTCGGCATCAGTTGATCTGGAGATGAAGTTCCACAAGCCAATAATTCGATGTTATCAACCAAAGAAGGTTCTTCTTTTATCAGTTTTCGAATAGCAATACTTACCATTTCGGCATTCGTATGTGTAGAAACACCATTTTTATCAATAGCGTAGTACCTTTCTTTTATTTTATTATTTCTTAATATAAGTGCTTTTGTTCGAGAGGCTTTACCTCCTACAAACCCCATATATTCTTCTATTTGTTCATTATCAATTACCGTATTAGGCAAAAATGAACTTGTATTGACAATATAAACTTCTTCTTTTTTCACGTAATTACAATTATACGGATAATATCTTTATTTTCTCTTCTTTTTCTCGCTTTAATAAGAATGGCCTAAACAATAGAATATAAACAGTTAATACTATCGGAGAGACAATAAACAAAGCGAAAAGTAAATATAATCGATAAAGAAACAACCATTTTTTTCTTTTCTGGGGAGTTGTTCCTTTTTTTTCTATCAATTTTGCCCAAAATTGAAATAACTTTTTAGCTCTTGCTTCAATAAATATAATACTCCATTTTACATCTATTTTATTTGTCTTTAATAACGCTCCTTGAAGTTCTGTCTTTAAATTTCCGACTAAATAATCAGCGATTATTGTCCCAAAAACACGACTCTCTTCTATGTCTTTTTGACTAATTCCTGGTAACGGAATAACGCCCCATTTTTTTGTTTTTTTTCCGGTAAACATCCAATGCATAATACTTATTGCACTAAGTAAATTTTGATTTTTATCATTAAAAGGTATATTTCCGATAACTTTGCTTCCTGCTTCCTCAATTTT
This sequence comes from Flavobacteriales bacterium, assembly GCA_015488785.1. Lineage (GTDB taxonomy): Bacteria > Bacteroidota > Bacteroidia > Flavobacteriales_D > Parvicellaceae > S010-51. Next base: position 6,724 of record WFNC01000062.1, read on the forward strand.
TAATTTGACTTCGGCTTGTGCATTTATCCACATATTTCGACCACCAATAATTGTAACGACTGGCGTATCTTTTAGAATCGCTTTAAATTTTGAATCTTTCAATAATCCCATTGTAGGAATACTAGGACTCAAAAACCAAGGTTGATAACCAAATAAAATTAAATCATATTTAGTTTCTTTTAATTCGTAAGGAGCGATTTCACAACCAGAATTAAGAACACACGCTGGCATTACATCAAAAAAAACATCTTTTGACCATGGAAAATCAAACTCTTTTTTTGGCTTGTAAATAACTTGTTCTACAGAAATATGCTCCGATTTTAAGCTTCCTGTAATATTACTCATCAATTCGGTTAATTGACCCGATTGAGAATAATGGATTGCTAAGACTTTCATTTTTTTTAATTAATTGCTATTTTAAATGCTTCGTTTTTATGATTAAAATCTATTATGAGTTCTTTTAAAACCTTATTGACTTTACCTTTTTCTATTCTATTTTTATCTTCGATTCTATTTTTATTATAAGACAAAAACTTTGGTGATTTCGCTTGAATAATATACCTCAAAAAACGAAATTCTAAATTAGTAGGCTCCTCTTTTATTGTCTCATCTAAAAGGTTCGCTCCTTCTTTAAATGCTTTTAATTTTTTCTGAGGAGTTTTCAATTTCGAAGCTTTTTTAGCCAATAAAGCTCCTTTATAAGCAAGTGTTTGGTTTCCTTTTTTTGTAGAAAGCGTTTTAAGCTTCAAATCAAGTTGAATTGTAGTTCCATTCTCTAATAATGCGTAAACTTCATTATCTTGGGCTAACATTGAAGAAAATAACAACGTCAAAAATGTAAAAAATAACAATCTCATATCTAATGGTGATTTTTAGAAATATAAAGGTAATCTTTTTTTATGAAAACAAATTACAACCATTTCTTTACCCAATGTTGAAACACAACCAAAGCCCAAGTAGCAGAAACAGCATCTTTGGGACTATTACTGTTTAATTGTTGTTCTATTTTTTTTACTTCATTCCAATTTAAAAATCCTTGTTCCTCTACCAGTTCTCGATTAAAAACATTTTGAGTTAAATATTCTTTCATTTCATTTTTAAACCATTTTAATAAAGGAACCTCAAAGCCATGTTTTGGTCTGTTTGCTAGTTCTTGTGGCAAATCATCTGCGAAAGCGTCTTTTAATATTTTCTTACGAGAAGTTTTATCTATCTTATATTTTTCTGGCAACGAAAATACATATTCTACCAAATCGTGTTGTAAGAATGGTGTTCGGACTTCTAAACTGTTAGCCATACTCATGCTATCAACTTTTTTAAGCATATCATTTGTCAATACCAAATTGAAATCAGCATAAAGCACATCATTCATAGAATTGATATCAAAGGAAAGTAAATTACCGCTCCTTTTATTAAATAAATCGTTATTCTTAACTAAGTTTTGAGCTTGAATCGAATCCATAAAAGAAGCCCAAGAAATATATCTATCTTTTTCTGAAAGTGACAATCCTTTTGCATATTTATCTAACTGACGACCAAGGTTTCCTATTTTATTTTGCCTCGATTGTGGTAAAAATTTATAGAAAGGTTTTCCCGCTTTTACAATCGCGTTTTTAAAACTAGATTCTGATGCAATCCTCAATGCTTCGTGCTTGTTGTAGCCACTAAACAATTCATCTGCTCCATCACCAGAAAGCGCTACGGTGACTTTTTCTTTGGTATATTTACTGAGTAAAAAAACATTTATAGCCGACGAATCAGCAAATGGCTCATCGATATAATCTAATACTTGTTCAAAATGTTCGTATAAATCATTGTTTGACACAGAAAAGACAGTATGCTCTGATTTTATTTTTTTTGCAATTAATTGCGCATATTCTGTTTCATCGAAATAGGGTTCATCTTTAAAACCAACGGAAAAAGTATGTAAGTTTTTAGTTAGTCTTGAACTAATGGACGAAATAATGCTAGAATCTACACCTCCACTTAAAAAAGCTCCAACAGGAACATCGGCTATCATCCGATTTTTTACAGCTTCTTCTAAAAGGTTTTTTACTTTCGTTTTGGCAACTTCATAAGAATCTGTCGATTTTTCTTGATTGAGGTAATAACTATAATATTTTTTAATTTTGACTTCACCTTCTTTGATGTAAATTGAATGCCCTGGTAAAAGCTTTTTCACTTTCGTAAAAATAGAATTTGGTTCGGGAATATAATTGAACTGAAAAAACTGAGTCAACGAGGCTTTATCAATTTCTTTATCAATTGGAAACTGAAGAATTGCTTTCATTTCTGAAGCAAAAATAAACTGATTTTCATCTTGATAATACAATAAGGGTTTTATTCCAAAACGGTCTCTAGCAATAAAATAAGAATCCGCTTTACTGTCGTAAATACAGAAACTAAAAAAGCCATCTAATTCACTTAAACAAGATTCACCTTTTGCGACAAACAAACGCAGTAAAACTTCTGTATCAGAATTAGTTACAAATTTAACTCCTGTGTTTTCTAATCTTTTTTTTATTGATTTGTAATTGTAAATCTCTCCATTAAAGACAATCGAATAACGGTCTATTTCCATTGGTTGATTTGCTCCTTGCGTAGTATCAATTATGGATAAACGAGCATGCCCTAAGCCTCCATTTTGAGTTTTGATTGTACTATTATTATCAGGGCCTCTTTTACTCAATTGCCCCACTGCATTAAGCAAAAAAAGTGAATCGTTTTTTTGATTCTTAAAATTTATATTACCTACAATTCCACACATAATTTACTTTTTCAAAAAACGA
>WFNC01000063.1 GCA_015488785.1 Flavobacteriales bacterium
TGTACTCCTGTTACGTCTAATCCTGGAACTTGCGGTAATCCGATTACATTAAACTGTAACCAGCCACATTCAGGAACTGTCCTAAATGGTGTTTCTAATTTTGATTCATATAGTTGTGGAGGTTCTCAAATCGGAAATGAAAAAATTCATACTATCACCTTAACACAAACAACGGATATTACAGCAACTTTAACAGGTTTAACAGATGACTTAGATGTTCATATTTTAACATCGTGTGATGCTTCTACTTGTATTGCTACAGGAGATAATTCTGCTACTGCTACAAGTTTAGCCGCAGGAACATATTATGTAGTTGTAGATGGAGATGTTGCAAACCTATCATATCCAAATGGAGATTATACATTGAGAGTTGTTTGTACTCCTGTGGTAAATACTCCAATGTGTGACAATGCTACAGTGGTTGTTTGTGGTGATGAATTGACTAACCAATCTAACGTAAATTCACCTAATAATATATCAGAATATACTGGGTGCTACAACGGTTATAATAATATGATAGGTGGAGAAGTTGTTTATTCAATAGATCTACAAGCTGGAACTTCTTTAGGAGTGATTTTAAATTCAGATTTTCAATCATTTGTAACTGTTTTTTCTGATTGTTCATTTAATGGATGTGCATCAGGAGGAACTTCAAATACAGGTGCTAATTTTACAATTTCTGCAACAGGAACTTACTATGTTGTAGTTGACGGATGGCAAGCTGATCCAACAGGAAACTTTGATATTAGTTTTGATTGTACAGTTGCTGCTGTTGCAGGAACTTGTGGGAGTCCAATAGACTTAAGTTGTGGCGTTCCTTTTGACGGAACGACTGTAGGTGGAGAATCTTTATTTGATCAATATAGTTGTGCTCCTAATCAATTATTAGAAGCAAATGAAAAAATACATACAATAACGTTGCTACAACCTTCAGATTTAACAGCTACATTGACAAACTTAAATGGAGTTGATTTAGATGTTCATATTTTATCTTATTGTGATTCTGATAGTTGTATAGCTAGAGATAATACTGCTGCAGTAGCTCAAAATTTACCTATAGGAACTTACTATATCGTAGTTGATGGGTTTACAGGGAATGGAAATACTCCAACAGGATCTTATACTTTAACAGTTGATTGTAATCCATTATGTGCTACATCACAAGTGACAGTCAATAACACAATTTGTTCTAATGATAGTATCTTATTTTCTGATGAGTATGTTAATCTTGCTGGAACTTATAAAGATACTTTAGTTAAAAGTAGTGGGTGTGACAGTATTGTTACTCTTAATTTATCCGTAGAACCTGCTTATGTAACATCTTTAGTTCAAGTTATTTGTCAAGGAGATAGCGTTTTATTTAGAGGAGATTACTATAAAGAATCAGGTGTTTATGGTGATTCATTACAAAAGACAACAGGATGCGATAGTATAATGCAAATCGAATTGACAGTAATGGCTCCATATTTTGGTCAAGAAACGGAAACAACTTGTAGTTCATCTAATTTTACATTTGGAACTCAAACAATTACTGAATCAGGAACATATACAGAAGCTTTCCAAAATGTACATGGATGTGATAGTACTGTTACTTTAGATTTAATAATGAGTGAAGAAATAGAAACGTCATTAGTAGAGGAAATTTGCCAAGGTGATTTTTACAACTTTGGAAATCAAATATTAAACGCTACTGGATCTTATAGCCAAGCTTACCAAAGTGTTGAAGGATGTGATAGTATTGTTAATCTGACTTTAATTGTAAAAGTAAGACCTATTATTTCGATTACTCAAAACGATGGAGATTTAACTTCTACGCAAGGAAGTTCTTATCAATGGTTTTTAGATGGAGCTATTATAACTGGAGCAACGGATCAAGTTTACACACCTACAGAAAATGGAGTTTATACTGTCGAAACAGTTGCTTTTAATGGTTGTGGTAATACAAATAATTATACGATACAAAATGTGTCTATTGAAGAGGCTGGAAACATAAATCTATTATTAATGCCTAATCCTAGTAATGGAGTATTTACTTTGAAAACAACTGAAAAAGTATCTTATAAACTATACAATGTATTAGGAGAGCTTGTTTCTACAAGTAACGTTAATAACCTAAAACATATTATAGATATTACTTCAAAAGACAATGGAGTTTATATACTTAGAATAACGACTGAAAATAATGATTTGATTATCAAAAGAATTATTAAGCAATAGGTTATTTAGATTATCTAATATTAAAAAGGCGTATAAGTTTATTCTTATACGCCTTTTTTTGTTTACAGAGTTTAGCTAAAATCTCTCTTTTCTTTGGTTGTAATAATGCTTTGAAATAGCGATGACTTCAAAAAAACGGAAATAGATTAGTTTTGAACATGAATTCAATTTTAAGAATTTTTTTGTGATAAGTTATCAAAATAGATAGAACTTAAAAACATCTAGCTTGTAAGAATTACTAGATTAAAAAAGGCTCACAATACCATTCGTTCAGTCAGCTCTAAATCAATAAGAATATCTATTTGCTCTTTTATTCTATTGTGATGAACAGGCGTTGCTAGTTTATTTAAAGCTCTCAAGCCTATTTTCTTTTTGGTTTCAAATTCATCGTCAAGTACAGATGTTCTTACGATGTAAAATCGCCATTGTTCAAGATTAAGAATGTCCATCTTGGAAACTTCTTTTTGAGTATGTAAAGCAAAAATATAAAGTTCTGATTCCCTATTTCTAAAAGTTAAGGAGTCTTTCTGTTTAGCGTCAATTCCTTTTTTAGGAGCGATATCATAAAGAACTCTTTTTGCTTTTTTTTGCTTCCAACTTTGAATGTATCCAGATGTTTTTACTGCAATCTTTTTTTTTCGATATCGAAGCTCACATCCTTGCCAATCGATACGAGGTATTTCTGTTAAGCCTAAAGCTTTAGCAACCATAAATAAGCTTAAATCGTCTCTGTTCTTATTGATTAAAATATCAGAATAGGTCCATTGCCAAAATGCAAGAATATTTGTGTTTGGTAATCCTTTTATTGGTTCTTTTCCTTTGTACATAAAGTTATAGTTGTGTTGAATATACTCAATCTAATTTTATTTTTTATTGATTAAAGGTCTTTTTTTCTAATCTAAGTCTTTACTCAAAACTAAAATTAGTTTATCGCCATCCCATCTGTAAATTTCTAATTTCAAAGTTTCATTAATAACATAGTCATCATTTTCATCAACCAAATAATCGTCATTTTCTATTACAGGTTCTCCAATCGATATTTCTTTTATGATTAGTGCATCTAAAGGAATATTAAATTGATTTGGATTCTTAAATTCATTTAGCTCTCCAGTATTTAGATTAACAATATCATATTCTTGGTTTATGGAAAGCATTTTTATTGTTTTATTTCCAAATAAAATTGGTTGGTATATTATTTCACTTTCCCAACCAATTTCACCTGTAGATGTTTCAGTTATCAGTGATTTTATTTGATTGCTAACCAATACTATAAATTCATTTTCACTTAGTCCAGGACAAGATTCTCTATACGTTTCAAAATGAACTATTTTTTTTACATTTTTTAATCCAGATGTATATCTTTGGTCAAAGAATCGCTCCCCATGATGAAAATTTGTAACTGAAAGAGTGTCAACAATTGAGTCATTTTCATATCTTCTAAAGCTAATTAAAAATTGTTTGTTGTTGTCTGAATTCCACTTTTTTGGTTGAACGTAGATCAAATAATTATAATAGGCATTGTATTGGTGAATAAATGCTTTTCGCTTATTTACAAAACCAATTTCTCGAACAGAATCATTTATCCAAAATTGTATTTTGAGCCAATTTTTATTTTCAGCCAAAATTTTACTATTTGAGTTGTTTTGGAAGTACCCTAAGTTTTTTCTATAATTTACTTTTGCTTTACTATAAATAGGAGTTTTATATTCTGTCATTAATTTATATGGATAATTAACTTTTATAAACTTATCTGTTTGAGCATTGCAAATAAGACTAGAAATTAAAAATATAAGAAGTAAATATTTCATAATTTAGCAACCAACTTTTAGCTGTGAGTGGTATTTGTTAAAGTTATACATTATATTTAATGTAAATTACTTTTTAGAGCAATAAATATGCAAAAACAAGCCATGTTTTTATTAGGTGCCAAACCAGATGTCGATTAAATAATACAAAACCAGGAATTTATTTTTGCCTATTATTAATTAAAATAACAACCTATTTCAATAATAAAAAGTGACCAATATATTCGTGGTCTTTACCAAAAACATCTTTGCATCTAAAGGTGTAAGTATAACTGTCTTGCATAGCTTGTTGACCTTTATAACTCCCATTCCAAGGGGTGTTACTTTCGGTATAATAAATTAAAGAACCCCATCTATCAAA
>WFNC01000064.1 GCA_015488785.1 Flavobacteriales bacterium
ATTTAAATCTAAACTTATTAAAACAGATTGCTAATTGTCTATCTAAAGAAAAAAAACTAGCTTAAATAATTTCTTTTAATAAAAATTTTCGCCCATTAAAAAGGATTTCGTCCCCTTCTTTGTGATTTAAAAATGCTTGTCCTATGGGAGATACTGCCGAGACACCAAAGTAGATCGTTTTTCCCAAAGTAATTTTACCTATACTTACAGAAATATAATATTGTCCAAAATTGGTAATCACTAAAGCTCCTAATTCTACTTTATGATGCTTGCTTTCTGGATTTATTAGACCTATAACGTGTTTCAATTTATTAGACTCTGCTAACTGAATTGCATTTTTTTCGGTTTCTAATTGCGCCATTGACCTTCCTGTTTCATGCTTGTCACCTGCACTACTTTTCACCTCAGTATTCGCTGATTCTTGAGCACTTTTAATTGCCGACAAACTATTGTTTATCCGAGAGTCAACAAAAACAACACATTGATTGTAAAGTTCTTTTTTTATATTTTCTAAGGTCATTTTATTATAATTGAAGTGCTAAAATATTGAAAGATTTCAATTATGAGGACTAATTTCTTAAAATATAACTTTATCAAACGTCATTTTAGTCAAAACAAGTATATTTTCGGTATATTTTGTTATTTTCGCATAGATTGTAAACGAAAACTCAATCGCAATAAAAATTAATTTATGAAAATTGTTTATACCCTCCTGTTCACAGCTTTAGCATTTATAAACTGTGAGCAAGCTCCTTCAGAAAATACTGAAAACACGCATACTGTTTCCAAAGAGAAAAAGACAGAAGAAATAACAACAAAAAATAAAACTGAAGTGATAGACGAACACACATTATCAAACTATAACGAAGTAGCATCTAAACATCTAGATTTGGATTTAGAAGTTAATTTCGAAACAAAATCTATTTCAGGGGTCGTTACACATACGATTGAAAACAAAACAAATGCAGATAAAATTGTATTTGATACGAAATACTTAATCATTGACAAAGTCCTTTTGAATGGTTCTGAAATAGCAACTTATAAGTTAGCTCCCCTTGATGAATTACTTGGTTCTGCTCTAGAAGTTAACATTAAAGAAGATACCAAAACGGTTTCGATTTATTATTCTACGACTGAAAAAACAGAAGCTTTGGATTGGTTAGTTCCTTCACAAACGGCAAATAAAACCAGTCCTTTTATGTACACGCAAGGACAGTCTATTTTTTCTAGAAGTTGGATTCCTTTACAAGATACTCCAGAGTTAAGAATAACTTACGCAGCCCAAATTAAAGTTCCGAAAGGAATGTTGGCAGTAATGAGCGCTAATAATCCAGTTCAAAAAAATGATGAAGGCGTTTATAAATTTGAAATGACGCAATCTATTCCTTGTTATTTATTGGCTTTAGCTGTTGGAGATTTGGAATTTAAAGCCCTTGATGATAGAACAGGTGTTTATGCAGAACCTGCAATGTTAGAAAGTTCAGCTTATGAATTAGCAGACATGGGAAAAATGGTTGATGCAGCTGAGCAACTTTACGGGCCTTATCAATGGGAACGATTTGATGTAATTGTACTGCCTCCGAGTTTTCCTTTCGGAGGAATGGAAAATCCTAGAATAACTTTTGCTACACCGACTATAATAGCAGGTGATAGGAGTTTAGTTTCGCTTATTGCACACGAATTGGCACATTCTTGGAGTGGAAATTTAGTCACCAATGCTACTTGGAACGATTTCTGGCTAAATGAAGGTTTTACGGTATATTTTGAGCGTAGAATTATGGAAGAAATTGAAGGAAAAGATTATGCTGATATGCTTGCTTTACTTGGCTTTCAAGATTTGGAAAGAACGTTGAAAGAATTACCTCCAAATTTCCAAAAATTAAGATTGAACCTAACTGGTTTTCACCCAGATGATGCGATGACAGATGTCGCTTATGAAAAAGGATATTTCTTTTTAAGATTGATTGAAGAAAAAGTAGGTAGAGAAAAATTTGATTTGTTTCTAAAAGAATATTTTGATGTTCATAAATTTCAAACCATAACTACGGATCAATTTTTGGCTTATTTAGATGAAAAATTATTAAAACCAACAAATACAAAACTAAACATTGATGAGTGGGTGAATCAACCTGGATTACCTGAAAATTGTCCTAAAATTGATGCTGTCTTATTTGATAACGTAGAAAAACAAATTGCATTATATAAAGTTGATTATGATCCTTCTGTTTTAAAAACTGATAAATGGTCAACACATGAGTGGTTACATTTTTTAAGACATTTAGATAATTCTATAAGCAAAGATCAGATGGCTGAATTGGATGCTAAATTTAATTTAACTAATTCTGGTAATTCTGAAATTGCGGCTATTTGGTTCGAAAAAAGTATCAATGTAAATTATAGGGGAATAGACAATGCTTTAAAAGCGTTCTTAAACCGTGTTGGAAGACGTAAATTCTTAAAACCGTTGTATGAAGCATTGGCAAAAACACCTGAAGGTTTGGAAAGAGGAAGAGAAATTTTCAAAGCATCTAAAGATAATTACCATTATGTTTCATCTAATACGATTGAGAAAATATTGGGATTAAAATAGATTCACATTTTACACAAAAAAGGTCTAAAAAGATTACTTTTTAGACCTTTTTTGTGTCTTCTTATTTCGTAACATCCAAGCTCAGCCATTCACCATCTAACTTTAATTTCGATTCAAAGTTATTGGTATAAATTTGCCCTGTACCCAAACCTTGTGGCAAAGGATTGTAAAACTGACTTGTAAATTGAGCAATTGCATTCAAACCAATATTAGATTCTAATGCCGAAGTTATCCACCACGGGATTCCCAATTCTCCTGCCACAGAAATCCACTCCATACAACCTTTAAAACCACCAATCAAAGATGGTTTTAGGATAATATATTGAGGAACTATTTTTTCTAACAAAGCACGTTTTCCCTCAATTGTTTTCACACCAATCAATTCTTCATCTAAAGCAACGTCAAAGGGCGTATTTTCACAAATAAACTCCATCTCATTTAACTGCCCTTGCTTTATTGGTTGTTCTATGCTGTGTATATCGTATTGACTTAAAGCTGCTAACTTTTCTAAAGCATCTTCTTTTGAGAAAGCTCCATTAGCATCTACTCTTAATTCCAATTCTTCTTCGTCATATTTATTTCTAATAGACGCTAATAGTTCCAATTCTTTTTCAAAATCAATTGCTCCAATCTTCAATTTGATACAGGTAAAACCTAATGCCAGTTTTTCTTCAATTTGCTGATGCATAAATGTGTGATCCCCCATCCAAATTAAGCCGTTAATTTTTATTGGTTGCTTATGTTTTACAATTGGAGAATTAAAATAAAGTTGTTTCCCTCCGTTTTTCAAATCCAACAAAGCCATTTCAAAACCAAAGTAGATAGATGGATAATCGACTAAAAATTCTGCTAAATTTTTAGAGCGCGAATCAATATGCTCACAGACTTCTATTAGTTTTTCTTCAAAATCGGGAACATCATCAATACTCAAACCGACCAAAGGGTTACACTCTCCTATTCCTTTTATAGCAACAGCATCATCATTCCAAACCGAAACAATCCAAACTTTTTTTGTATTTAAAACACCTCTCGAAGTTCCGCTAGGACGTTTAAATTCTAATACATGAGAACTGTACGAAGCTTTTAGCATAAACTATTATTTCTTAAGTTTAATTCTATTATCAGAGAAAATTCCTTTGTAAGCTAATGATATTTCAAAGCCTCCAATCGTATTTGAAGCTGCTCTCAATTTAGAAATATTGATATCATAACTTAAAGCAAAATGAACTCGTTTTAAATCTAATCCAGCGACTAAAACCACGGCATCTAATACTCGGTAATACCCTCCTATTTCAAAATAAGATTCATTTGCAAACTGAGTATATCTACTTGCTTCGGTTATATATTGCCTTAACATTCCACCCAACAAAATTTCTTGATGCTTACGTTGTCGAGTATATAAAGCTTTTGGTATAAATCGTTTTTTAGAATTTGTTCGTCCAATTTTTACATCATAGCTAAAATGAGCGACCAATTTAGGAGCCAATTTTTCGTTGGTAAATATTCCTCTTTTTGGAGAATTTACATGATAAATTGCACCACCCAATGTAAATGTATTGTCCCAACTTTCCTTTTGCAATAACATACCTGCATTTATATCCAGATAGTTTGATTTACTATTCCCAAACAACTCTTGCGAAGGTAAATCTTCTTGAAATTTATGTCCTTGAAATTGTGTATCCCAAGTTAAATTATTCATCGCAATAC
>WFNC01000065.1 GCA_015488785.1 Flavobacteriales bacterium
ATTCAGCCAAAATCAGGTAAAAACGGATTATCACCAAAGGAATTTTGAATATTTAAGAGAATGTTTTGTTTATTTTATTTTACTTTTATCATCCGCAGATCTCTTTCTGCTTGATTATTATCAAAAGGAACCTCTTTTTCTTTTATAAATTTCAAAAAAAGATGTTTGTGTTTTTCAAGGGCAAAAGAGAGTTTTTTTTTGTGAAAACCTTATTGTAATTTTGAATTGTGGGGAGAATTAGTCCTTCAAATTTACTAAATGGTCTTTAATAATTTTTGCAAGATATATTTTTCCTTGCTTTATTTTATGATGAACACCAACTAATAAATTGGATAAACCCCAATTATCTAATAATATTATTTCCTTTATACGGAACATTATCTGTATATCCTTTAAATTAATACTTCAATATCTTTATTTGGCTCTATAACAAATTTAGTGGCATCAAAAATAGGAATGTCATTCCGATAGAATGAGGAACGAATGACAAGGAATCTCCATATAGAATGATAAATATTAACCCGTATTATTCATTGTCCACTTAAATTGCTACTCAAAAAGAGTCTATTACATATTTATAGAATTGTCAAAACTAATTTTGAAACTAATTATAATTTTTAGTTAGAATAAGTTTATTTTACAATTATTTTAGCAAAAAAAGGGTACTATTTAGCAACAATACTTAGGTATCCATAGCTTACTTTGTATTTAATAAAGTAAGCTTTACTGTAAAATGATTTCTCGAAACAAATCTTTATAGACAAAGGCTTTAGACAATTGATAGTATATCCTTTTTTTGGTAATTTTTATGGTTGCTCCTACTTTAAGTAAATAAGTTCTTATAGAGCTAATTTGCCATTTCTTTGCTACCTCAACAGATGTATTTTTTATTTTCTGTTTGATTATTAAAAACATTTCATAGGCAAGACTACTTATAAAAAGCCGAAAGAAATTAGAACAAAAGTTATGATTAGAAAGCCTGTCTGAGAAACACATATTTTTAACTTCTTTTATTCTGTTTTCGCTAGCATCACCTCTTTTAACATAGAAATCAAAGTAAATTTCTTTGGCTGTTTTGCCTTTAATATTACTTACAAAATGTCTTACATTCATACCTTTTCCTGTACTTTCAACCTTAGCATAGCATTGTTGTTCTTTATGCCAACTTTTCGCTTGATAGGTGTATGATATAAATTCTTGATGTTTTTCTTTTTTAGACAAATAGGTGTCTTTAATTTTTCTTTCCAATTCTTCAACTTCTTTTTTTAACACATTATTACTTGGTATTCCTGTGGCAAAAGACAGATGAGAATCATCAGCTAATTTATAAAATGGTGCGCAACTAAAGCCACTATCTGTTCTTATTGTAATCTTCATTTTAGGATAAACTTTACGAATTTTGTTAATAATTCTTTTTAAAATAGCAACATACCACTTATTAGAATGACTATTTCCAGGACGAAGTACAGGAAGGATTATTTGACCTGTTTGCCCATCGTGAAAAAATAATTCATTTAACATAAACTGACCATAAAAGACGTTGAATAACGATAATTGCTGATTGCCATGTGTAGGATCATCTGTTGCATCAATATCGATAATAATACTTTTTCTTCCAGATAAACTTGAAATATAATTAGCTACCCAAGCATTGCAAAACCTATAAATTGATTTGCTATCAAAGCTATTTTCAAACCTTGAAATAGTAGGTTGTGAGGCTAAATCACCTTGAAGTACATCTTTGAATAATGGATCGTTTTTTAAATGACTTACATCATTGGCATCTTCATATCCAAGCATCATCATAAAAACTCGTTGCTTTAGTTGATCTTCACCTGTATAAGTTATAAATCTTTGATTTCTATTATCAGGTAAATACTTTGCAAATTTGTTTATCAGTTTGTGTTTACGTTCAATTTTTTCAAGAAGTATTAGTGATCCATCGGTACTAATTTCTGAACCTGAAAAATTAACTGAAATAGATTTGTTGCCTCTGTAAAATACTGTATCTTTATTGCTCAAAATTGGGTGTTTTAAATTCATTTATTTTTGTTTTTAACACCTTAAAGATAACTATTTTACATCTAATTTTGTGCTTTTAATATGAATTATTCGGGTTAAAGGGAAAAGGTGTTTAATAGAAAAAATGACATTTCGACAAAATGAGGAACGAATGACGAGAAATCTTATTTTTCTTAATCATTCTTTTTAGATTTATCAG
>WFNC01000066.1 GCA_015488785.1 Flavobacteriales bacterium
ATAGATGACAGTAAAATCCAAACGGCAAATTGAGTTAACCCTACGAACATAATTCCTATAATCTTACCCATCATTAATTCAAATGGTTTGACTGAAGATACGATGACTTCAACTATACGACTTGATTTCTCTTCGATTACGCCTTTCATTACAAGAGTTCCATACATAAAAATAAACATAAAAATAGAGACTCCAAAAGCCATTCCTACCATCGCTTTTACCTTTACGTTAGATTCTTTTCCACTTTTATAATCAATTGCTTTTAATTCAACCTTATTCTTTAATCGCTTGTAGGTATCCATAGAAACATTTAACTCTTTTAGCTTTAATTTTTCTATACTTTCGTTTACCATTCTTTCCAAGTACATTCTTGTTTTTGTACTGGGCGCTTCTTTAAAATATAAATTTCCAGAACCATCGTTCATTTCTACAATCGTTTCTGGCAAATATAAAAGCAAGTCTAAACTTTCATCATTCTTAAATGTTTCCTTTGCTTCGTCTAAATGTTTTGTCCCTGTTGTATCAAAAACCATTAAATCAAATTGTTCGGTTGGTTTAAATGGTTTTGAAACAATAAAGGTGTCGTCGTGAATCAATATTTTTAGACTTTTATCTTCTTGTTTCCCTAAAAATATAGCTCCTACCGTGAATGCAACCATTAGGATTGGACCTAAGATTGTCATCAATAAAAATGACTTTTTAGTTACTCTACTTAGGTATTCTCTTTTTATTATTAATCCTATTTTACTCATTTATTTTTTCTTTATCTATTTTCCAAAAAACGGAATATACTGTGAGAATAATATCGCTTAGTTACTTATTTTCAGAAATGGTTTGTGGTTGAGAGTTTTCTTTTACCATTTTTATAAAAATTTCATTCATGCTTAGTGCTACCTTGTTGAAACTAACCACTTCTACAGCTTCCAACAATCCTTTTAAGAAATTGTTTAATGCCATTTTTTCATCCAATTTAACTTGAACCATAAAGTGATCTTTGTTTAACTCTTCTTTTTCTATCATTTCCCAACCGCCCCAAACAGCATTGGCAAAAGCGACCATATTTCCTTTAAACTCAATTTTGTATTGATTTTTTGAAAAACTTTCTTTGACTTCGTTTACCTTCCCTCCTAATATTTTTTTTGATTTATTAATCAAAGCCATATCACTACAAATTTCCTCTACCGATTCCATATTGTGTGTTGATAAAATAATCGTTGCTCCGTTTTCTCGAAGTTCCATTATTTCGTTCTTAATCAAATTGGCATTTATAGGATCAAACCCACTAAAAGGTTCATCCAAAATTAAAAGTTTTGGACGATGAATAATTGTGGTAATAAACTGTATTTTTTGAGCCATTCCTTTCGAAAGGTCTTCTACTTTTTTGTTCCACCAACTTTCGATTTCGAATTTGATAAACCATTTTTTCAGTTCTGCTTTGGCTTCATTTCGAGACATTCCTTTCAATTGAGCCAAGTAAATTGCTTGTTCTCCAATTTTCATTTTTTTGTACAAACCTCTTTCTTCTGGCAAATATCCAATATCTTCGATGTGTTTTCTTCTCAATTTCTCACCATTAATCAAGATTTCTCCACTGTCTGGAGCTGTAATCTGATTAATAATTCTAATTAAAGATGTTTTTCCAGCACCATTTGGACCTAAAAGTCCGAAAATACTTTGTGGTGGTACACTTATACTGACATTGTCCAAAGCGGTATGATTAGCATAGGTTTTAACGATGCTTCTTGCTTCAAAAACAGGAGTTACTTCATTCATAACAAACAAAGATACTTTTTTTTAGTAGATAAAATTCTAGACTTAAAGATTTTAGGGTTTTGAGTCTAAAAAAACACATTTTTTTATCGAATTTTGTTTTTTTAACAAAAACATTGTCAAATAAACTTTACTTGCTTATCCGTTTGTTTCCCCAAAAGGATAAAAAGTTTGTGTTTATTTTTCTCTTCTAGCTCTATGTCCTAAAGCCGGACAGGCTCTTCATTTTTTTCTTAGTCAAAAAAACGAAGCAACTGAGCGATAGCGACCTCACGCACACAAATTTATAAAAATAATAACTTGTGCGTAAAAAAGACAAAGCTAAAAATGAATCTAAACAT
>WFNC01000067.1 GCA_015488785.1 Flavobacteriales bacterium
TAATGTACAAATGTTACGTCGCTCTTAGATTTAATGGTTTCTTCATAAGCTTTAAAAATAGATTCTGCCATCGTCGCATCTTTGATTGCTTGTGCTTTGGGAAATGTTTCTCCTCCATGTCCGCCCATCATTTCAAGCATTTTTTGATAACTTGCTAAATTTTTATCGTAAGCTATTGGTAATTGAGCTATCCATTGTTTTTCTGAATCTGGCAGTGTGTCTAGCGCTTTAAAGTCTCCTTTGTAAACCATGCTTGCGTATTTTCTTACAATATTGGCCGCTATAAATTCTATTTTATGTTCTTTTGCGTAATCTACTAGCGGTTTATAATCGGTCTTGTAATTGTTCCACAGGTGAGCTACTGAATCAAATTCTTTTTCGTCTATTTTGCCACTCAAATAATCGTTTAAGACTTTTTGATTGTCTCGTTCTATCATTTCAGCTCCTAGAATCAAGTTCCTTTTTTCGTCTATTGATTTTGTTACCTCTAGTTGTAGCCAATGTGAAATAGGATTGTTGTGCAATTCGCCAAAAAGAACGACATCACTTTTGGTCAATGATTTTACCATTTTGTTGTAACACACTTTTTTTCCTTTGGCATTGTAAATTACAAATGCTTTGTTTTGTGCTTTTATTCCTAATGTAGTTATTACCGCTAACCCTAAAAGTATATTTTTTATCATTGTTCAATTTTTAGATTCCAAAGATATGAATTTATACTGAAATCGGTATTAATACCAAATAGCTTTACGGTTTTTGAATCTTTCTTTTTCTCCTCTACTGTATTTTTCATTCGAGCATCAGAAATTTAAGCAAAAAAGGAAACATTGAATTTTCAATATTTCCTTTTTTTAAATCAACTTTTCTTAAAGTTAATATTTCTTTCTTATTTGTAATTATTCATTCTTAATTCATAATTATTAATTCCCCAAAAGTGTTCTTTAAAATCCATTTATAACAGGAATAAATGTTTCAGCTTTTAGGGCTGCTCCTCCTATTAGACCTCCATCTACATCTTGGTTTGCAAATAGTTCTTTTGCGTTGGTTGGTTTACAGCTTCCTCCGTATAATATCGAAATTTCTTTTGCTACAGCTTCGCCATATTTATCGCTTAATAAACGGCGTACAAATTGATGCATTTCTTGTGCTTGATCTGGGCTAGCTGTTTTTCCTGTTCCAATAGCCCAAACGGGTTCGTAGGCTAATACAATTTTAGAAATAGCTTCTGCCGATAAATGAAATAGAGCTTCAGAAACTTGTGCTTTTACAACTTCAAAATGGTTTCCGCTTTCTCGTTCTTTCAATACTTCTCCAAAACAATAGATTGGCGTAATCGCTTTGGCTAGTAATGCTTCTACTTTATGTTTTAATAATTCGTTTGTTTCGTTGAAATAAGCTCTTCTTTCTGAGTGACCAACTAAACAGTATTCTACTCCTATTGATTGTAACATTGAAGCTGAAATTTCTCCTGTAAAAGCTCCGTTTTCGTTTTCGCTACAATTCTGAGCGGCTAGTTTTATTTTTTCGTTTTTATTTTTAGAAAACTCACTTAAATAAATAGATGGTGGAGCTACAATTACAGTTGTATGCTTATCCATTTCATTACTATTTGTTTTTAATGAATCGTAGAGCGACAATGCTTCTTTGTGCGATAGGTTCATTTTCCAATTTCCTGCAACTATATTTTTTCTCATTTTCAATGTGTTTATTGTTTGTTTACTAAAAAAGGTAAATAATACCTAATTGGTATAAACGCTGTTTTTTTCTCTTCTTGCTCTGTGTTCTAAAATCAGAATTGCTCTTTTTTTTTGCGTTAAGGATGGTAGTGATAGCTTTTTGGTTTTTTAAGTTAGAGAAACTTGGTAAAAAAGAGCGACTTTAGAAGCTCCTTTTTTGCTTAGTTGAACTTCTTAAAAAACCAAAAACTACAAACGGACAGCCTGTTAAAACGCCCAACTAAATAAGCTCCAAAATGGGTTCTTAATCTTGCAATAAAGTTAGTAATTCTTTTTCGGACAGCATGGTTATTTCTAGTTTTTCTGCTTTTTCCAATTTACTCGGCCCCATGTTTTCTCCTCTTATTAAGTAATCTGTTTTTTTGGAAATAGCGGATACATTTTTGCCTCCGTGATCTTCAATTAGTTTTTTTAATTCGTTTCTACTCATTTCAAAAACACCTGATACAACAATTTTTTTACCATCCAATAGATTGGATTTCTGCGTGTTGTTGGATTCGTCTAATTCGAACTGTAAACCTGTTTTTTTTAGTCGTTCTATCATCGTTTTATTTTCCTCGTTTGAAAAATAATTTACAATACTTTCGGCTATTACGGTTCCGATTTCGTCCACATTTTCGAGGGTTTCTTTGTCTGCTAGACTCAGTGCTTCTATGGACTTGAAATGTTTGGCTAGTTTTTTTGCTACCGTTTCTCCTACGTGCCTGATTCCTAAGGCGAACAATACTTTTTCGAATGGTATTTTCTTAGATTCTGCTAGACCTTTTAGTAAATTGTTTGCCGATTTTTTCGCCATTCTTTCCAATGGTAAAATTTGCTCTAGGGTTAGGTCGTATAAATCTGCAATGTTTTTAATCAAACCTGCGTTGAATAATTGAATGACGGTTTCTACTCCTAGCCCATCTACGTTCATCATTTTACGACCAATAAAATGTTCGATTCTTCCTGTAATTTGAGGTTGACATCCATTTATATTTGGGCAAAAATGCTGTGCTTCGCCTTCTTCTCGAACTAACTCCGTATTACAAACTGGACAATTCTTTAAGTAGCTTGTTGGTTGGGAATCTTCGTCTCTTTTTGTCAAATCGACTCCTATAATTTTTGGTATAATTTCTCCTCCTTTTTCTACAAAGACGGTATCTTTTTCTCTGATATCTAATTTTTCTATTTGATCGGCATTGTGTAAGCTTGCTCGCCTTACGGTTGTGCCTGCCAACTGTACTGGAACTAGATTTGCTACGGGAGTTATTGCTCCTGTTCGTCCAACTTGATATGTTATTTTTTCTAAAAGGGTAGAAACTCGTTCTGCTTTAAATTTGTAGGCGATTGCCCAACGAGGAGATTTTGCTGTAAATCCTAATTCGTCTTGACGGTGATAATTATTGACTTTTATGACGATTCCATCTATTTCGAATGGGAGTTTATTTCTATTTTTATCCCAATAGTTTATAAATTCCATTATCCCGTCGATTGACTGTACTTTCTCAATGTATCTCTCTTTTACCGAAGGAGTTTTGAATCCCCAGTTTTCGACTTCTTTTACGGCTTCGAAATGCCCTTGCACATTAATTTTATTGGCATAAAGTTGATAGATTTGACAATCTAAAGCTCTTGATGCTACAACCGAAGAATCTTGCATTTTTAAGGTTCCTGAAGCGGTATTTCGGGGATTGGCAAATTGTGATTCTCCTGCTTCTTCTCGTTGTTTGTTTAAGCGATTAAAAGCTTCTAATGGAAATACGATTTCGCCTCTAATGTCAAAACTGGGTAAGAAATCGCCTCTCAATTTCAATGGAATGGAACGAATTGTTCTAACATTTGCTGTTACATCTTCTCCTTTGACTCCATCGCCACGGGTTATTGCTCTTACAAGTTCTCCATTTTCGTAGGTTATACTTATGGCTACTCCATCATATTTTAATTCGCAAACATATTCGATGTCTCCGTCCACCAATTTTCGGATTCGGGTATCAAATTCTTCTATTTCTTCTTTCGAATAACTATTGCTAAGCGACAACATTGGGAAACGATGCGCTACGGTTTCAAAGTTTTTGGTAATGTCTCCTCCTACTCTTTTTGTTGGTGAGTTTGGTGAGGCGAGTTCTGGATATTTGTTTTCTAAGTCTTGTAATTCTTTTAGAAGCATATCAAAATCATAATCTGATATTTCTGAATTACTCAATACATAATAGTTGTAATTATGTTGATTTAATTGCTCGGTTAAATCTTCTATTCTTTGTTTGAAATCCATACTGAACTTTACTTTTTTTTAATAATTATTCTAAAAACGTTTATTGATGTGTCAATTGTGAAATAATTTCTTTGTGTTCTGGATATTCTTTGCTTAGGACAGCGCATTCTGCTAGTTCAAAATCTTCGAAATCGAAACCTGGTGCGACGGTACAACCAACGAAGGAATAATCGTTTTGTTTTTTTACACTTGAAGCAAACCAAGCTCCTGCTGGAACTACAAATTGAGGAAACAAATTTTCTTCGGGGTTCATTCCTATTTCGTGACAGGAATATTTACCTTCTTTGTTTATTACATGAATTAACAATGGACTTCCTTCATAGAAATTCCAAATTTCATCTTGTTTTATTCTGTGAAATCCAGAGAAATTATCGGACGTTAGTAAAAAATAGATACTTGTGCAATAGTTTCTATCTCCTGAAAATCTGTTTGCTAATGCTTCTTTAGGAATTACATTTTGACTACGATAAACTTCTTTGTAAAAACCTCCTTCTGGATGTGGTTCCATGTTCAAAGATTCTGCTAAAAGTTTTACTTTATCAATCATTATTTTATATGCTTGTCCGTTTGTTTCCACAAAAGGATAATAAGTCTGTGTTTATTTTCTCTTCTTGCTCTATGTCCTCAAGCCGGACAGGCTCTTCATTTTTTTCTTGGTCAAAAAAACGAAGCAACTGAGCGATAGCGACCTCACGCACACAAATTTATAAAAATAATAACTTGTGCGTAAAAAAGACAAGGCTAAAAATGAATATAAACATAGACCGGCATAAAAGTTAAGTTCGGTTGGCGGATCTCCTAGCGGAGCTAGCCAATCTCTCTAAACTTTCATTTTGTTCTATATTCACATCCATTTAAAGGCCATTCAAATTGCGTATAATTTTCCAATTTCTCTTTCTTTGAGGGAAAGAGATGGATAAACATATTATTTTATTCTAATGTTTTCTCCTATTCTTAAAACTTTAGATGCTGAAATTCCATTTAATCTACAAATTGCTTTTACAGTTGTTTTATTTCTTAAGGCTAAAGCGAACAATGAATCTCCACTTCTAATTTTATGATATTTTTTACCGCTACTGCTAGCCAATCTTTTTGCTGGTGGGTGATAAACATAAGGAGCTTTGTAATGAAATAAATTATTATGCATTTCCAACGTATCCGAAATCAATTTTTCATTAGCAAAATCAATTACTTTTTGCGGATTTAAGGCATTTCCAAAATAGCGCATTTCAAAATGTAAATGACTTCCTGTAGATCGTCCTGTGTTTCCTCCTAAACCAATTACATCTCCGGCTTTAACTTCTTGATTTGATTTGACCATTAATTTATCTAAATGAGCGTAGTATGTTTCTAAACCATTGTAATGTCTTATTACAATTAACTTTCCATATCCTCCTGTAGAATGTTCGGCATATCGAACAACTCCATCAAAGCAAGATTTTAGCGTATCTCCTGTTGTAACATCGACATCGGTTCCATAATGAAATCTTCTTCCTCTTTGCTTGTAAGTTGAAGTAATAATTCCTGCATGAGGCATTACAAATTTAGAATGTACAGAATCTAACAAAGGAATTGACACGGTATCTTTCATTGCCATTAAATCGTTTCCTTTCATATTTGGAGACAAAGTATCCCATTTATCTTTCCATTTGTATTTTTTTTGAGCATTTGCAAAAGTTTCTGAGCTAAACAGTAATTTCTTGTTTGACAACTCTAAATACTCCCAACTTTTATTGGCAAAAAAGACAACTGACTTCCCTCCTATTTCTAACGTATCGATAGGATAAGTAATTTGAGAAAATCCAACTAAGGTTGAAAATGATATTGATAAATATAAAATGATTTTTAACATAATGATTTAATTTCAGTTTGCAATAATACAACTTTTAATTTTTATGTTAAACTTGACTTTTAGTATTAATGCTTATTCCATTGTTTAAAACAATGGTTTTCAACAAAAAAAGAGCGATACAAGTTACACTATAATAAGAGAAAATGCTTTCTTAGTGAAAGAGGTTTTTAGAGACTTTAGTAAATTAGCAAAAATTATGACAAACTATATTTAAAAGACTTCACTTGAAAAGAATAACAGAATAAATAACTAGACTTACATTTTATCGTCCGTTATTCTATTCATTTTATTTTTTAATTTAAAAATTAAAATTACAGCAACGCTTCCTCCCAAGAAAGAAACAATAGAATTAATCATAAATAAATTAGAGTTAACACTTCCTAGTTCCATAATTGATTTGGGATCGAATCCTAATCTACCGAAGGACTTTATTAAAAAGATAGAACCAAATACACCTGCTATTGTATTTCCTATCATATCAAAAGAATATTTTCTAAAAATAGCCCCTGTAATATTAGCTCCTATTATACCAATAAAAATACTAATTAGTGCAATTAAAGTATCTGTCATAATTTTTAAATTTTAGTGACCATAATCCATTTTATCAATTTTTCCTCCCATTATTCTTTTTTGTACAATCATATAAGTGAATAGAAGAACAAATCCAACTATCCCCCAATTTAGAGCGACCGACAAACCGTATTCTGTCGCCGCAGTATTATAAATCGTTAGCGATTCGTTTACTGAATTAGTAGAAGGTAAGATTACGGGAAACATAGAAGCTAGAGAAGATGTTATCCCTCCCAAAATGATAAGCGTAGAGCATATGAAAGCGTAAATATCTTTTTTAAATTTAGACCTAAAAAACAAGCCTACCAACCCCGTAAAATAGAGAATAGGAAATACAATTAAATAGGGTTTGTCAATAAAATTATCAAGAGAGTTGGCATTTACAACGTTCCAAATTCCTAATGAGAAAACGGTTAGTAAAGCTAAAACAATATTTAATTTAACAACTACTTTTCTTAATTTTTCATTTATAGAAGAATTTGTTTTTAAAACAATCCAATTAGCTCCGTGTATCGCTAAGACAATGACTGTAATTAGGCCAATTATAATTGTAAACCAGTCAATAACACCTGGATTCTCAGATAATGGACTAAAACTACTATTCCATAAAGGTAAAAAGAAGAAATGAGCATCATAAGAAGAAACACCTTTTTCAACACCTCCTAAATTCACACCTCTAACGATATTTCCTAAGGCAATACCAAAAAACAACGCTAATAATAAGCTAGAGACTCCAAATGCTTTATCCCACATGTCTCTCCACATTTGATAGTTAAATTGACTTCTAAACTCCAAACTGATTGCTCTAAAAATAATAAACCACAAAACAATTATTAACGGCAAATAAAAGCCACTAAAAACAGAAGCGTAAAACAAGGGAAATGCCATAAAAAGCATTCCTCCTGCAGCTACAAGCCATACTTCGTTAGAATCCCAAAAAAGACCTGCGGATTTTGCGATTACTTTTTTATCCTCTTCTTTTTCAGCAAAAAATAAGTGTATAATTCCTACACCAAAATCATAGCCATCTAAGATAAAGAACATGACTAAAACAATTGCTATTATTATAAACCAAAATAATTCCATAATTTAATGTTTTTGTGTTATTGGACCTTCATTAATTGTTTTTCCAACCAAAAGTAGAAACAACAGCCCGAGTAATAAATATAATGCTATAAAACCTAAAAGTGTAAACAAGGTGTTACCAGATGATACTGTTGGTGAGATTCCTTCACTTGTTTTAAGTAAACCATAAACTAAATAAGGTTGCCGACCAAGTTCTGCGGTGTACCAACCTGTAATATTTGCAATGTACGGGAATGGAAACAAGAACATTATTGACCAGAGAAGCGGTTTTATTTGGTACATTTTTTTTCTCCATAAAAAGAAAACCGACAATGCCATTATCCCAATAAAAATAGTTCCTAGTCCAACCATAATGTGATAAGAATAGTAAAGAGCTGGTATATTCCCTGGTAATTCATCTTCATTAAACTGATCTAATCCAGGAATTTGTTTATTCCAATCTTGATAGGTTAAAAAGCTCAATATATTAGGTACAGCAATTTTATTATCTAATTTTTTTTCAACCATATTAGGTTGTCCAATTAAAACAATTTCAGCACCAGCTTCTTCCGTTTCGAAAATACCTTCCATAGCTGCAAAGGATGCGGGCTGATATTTCGCTACATTTTTTGCATTCCAATCTCCAGTAGGCATCGCTATAAGTAAACTCGAAACAAAACCAAAGATAACTCCTGTTTTTAAGAACAACTTACCGTATTCTACATTTTTATTACTCAAAATATAAAAAGCACCTACACTTGCAACGACAAATGAAGAGGTCACCACTGAAGCAACTTGATTGTGTAAAAAGGCAGGAATTAACCAAGGATTACTAAAAAGCGCAGAAAAATTAGTTAAAACATATCTTCCGTTATCTAAAATTTCATATCCAACAGGATGCTGCATCCAAGCGTTTGTTGCTAAAATAAACCAACCACTAGCCCAAGATCCTAAAAAGACTAAAAAACCTGTTAAGAAGTGTAATTTTTGCCCCATTAATTTTTCACCAAAAATAAATAACGCTAAAAAAGAAGATTCTAAGAAAAAAGAAAACATACCTTCCATTGCTAAAGTTTGTCCTATAATATTTCCCGTCAATTCAGAAAACTTAGCCCAGTTTGTACCAAATTGAAACTCCATAGGAACTCCTGTAATCACTCCCATAGTAAAGTTAATCGCAAATATTTTCATGAAAAATTTTGCTGCATTATTATATTTTTCAATATTATTTCTTAAGTACCTCCCTTTGAAATAAATGATCATTAAAGATAACCCCATTGTAAGTTGAGGAAAAATGTAGTGGAAAGTGATCGTAAATGCAAATTGCAATCGATCATAAAATATCATATCTTCCATAAGTAAAGTTTTGATTATGACTGCAAAGTTAGATTATAGAATAGCATAAACGTGTAACATTCATTACAGTAACTATTTATGCTATTTTTAAATCAGCCTACCTTCATTAAAACGTTATTATTATGAATAATTGAATAGTAAATCATTAAAAGGACTCTACCTAGACCTTTAATAATCATTCATAAAAATAATTTACCTGCGTTCCGCTCTTCACAACAAAATTAAAAACAACAGTATTATTGTCCTAAACCAAGTCAAAACAACTTGCTTTTTATCTTATTTTAACAATCAGTTTGACAATCTGTCATAAACAATTGCTTGGCATATCCTTTGTCATTACAATTTTCAAAAATTAGAAATCATAAAATTAGACCAATGGAAAAAGGAACAATAAACATACAAACGGAAAATATTTTTCCAATTATAAAGAAGTTTTTGTATTCTGATACAGAAATTTTTGTTAGAGAATTAGTCTCTAATGCAGTTGACGCGACTCAAAAATTAAAGACAATTGCTGCGGCAGGAGAATACAAAGGAAGTGTAGAAAACTTGAAAGTAGAAGTTATACTAGACAAAGAAAACAAGACAATTACGATTAGAGATAATGGAATTGGAATGACTTCTGAAGAAGTTCACAAATACATTAATGAGATTGCATTTTCTGGAGCTACAGAATTTGCTGAGAAATATAAAGACAAAGATGCAAACTCAATCATTGGACATTTTGGATTAGGTTTTTACTCTGCATTTATGGTCTCTGACAAAGTTCAAATTCAAACTTTATCACATAAAGAAGGATCTAAGGCTGTACAATGGGAGTCTGACGGATCTCCTGAATATACTATTGGAGAAATTGAAAAAGAAACAAGAGGAACAGATATTATTTTGTTTGTAGGTGATGATTCTACTGAATTTCTTGAAGAAGCTCGTTTATCGACAATACTTAATAAATACTGTAAGTTTTTACCAGTAGATATTGTTTTTGGTGAAAAATCTGAATTTATAGAAGATCCAACAGGAGAGAAAGACGAAGAAGGAAATGTAAAAAAAATAGAGGTTAAAGTTCCTAACATTATAAACAATACATCTCCAGCTTGGATAAAAAAACCTGCAGATTTAACAAAAGAAGATTACAAGTCTTTTTACCACGAATTGTATCCATATACGGATGAGCCTTTGTTCCACATTCATTTAAATGTTGATTACCCGTTTGATTTAACAGGAATATTATATTTCCCAAAATTAAAAGCAAACGTTGAGGTACAAAAAAATAAAATTCAACTTTACAGTAATCAAGTCTTTATTACTGACTCGGTAGAGAATATCGTTCCAGAATTTTTAACTTTATTACATGGAGTTATTGATTCACCAGACATTCCATTGAATGTTTCTCGTTCTTACTTACAGAGTGATAGCAATGTTCGTAAAATTAGTACTTATATTACTAAAAAAGTAGCTGATAAATTGGCTCAAATGTTTAAAAAAGATAGAGCTGACTTTGAACAAAAATGGGATGATATCAAAATATTTGTACAATACGGTATACTTTCTGATTCCAAATTTGAGGAGAAAGCTAATAAATTTAACTTATTTAAAGATACTGAGGGTAAATATTTTACAGCTGACGAATACAAAGAATTAGTAAAAGACAACCAAACAGACAAGAACGATAAGTTGGTTTACTTATATACACATGACGTAGAAGCGCATCACTCAATTATCCAAAGTGCTAAAGAAAAAGGTTACAATGTATTGGTAATGGACAGTCCATTAGACAGTCATATGATTACAAAACTAGAGCAATCTTTGAATGTTAGTTTTGCTCGTTTAGATGCTGATACAATTGATAAGTTAATCACAAAAGACGAAGAAATTCCTTCTAAACTATCGAAAGAAGAAGAAGAAAAATTACAACCTGTTTTTGAGATTAATGTAGATAAAGATAAATTTACTGTTCAATTCGAAAGTTTAAGCGAAACTGAAAAACCAGTATTGGTTACTCAAAGTGAATTTATTCGAAGAATGAAAGAGCAACAAGCTTTGGGCGGAGGAATGCAGATGATGGGAGATTTCCCTGAAATGTTTAATTTAGTTATAAACAGCAATCATCCTTTGATTTCTAAAATAATGAATGAAAAAGATGACAAAAAGAAAGAAAGTTTAGCAAAACAAGCGATTGACCTAGCACTACTTTCTAACGGAATGTTGAAAGGATCTAAACTGACTGATTTTATAAACAGAAGTTTAAATTTAATTGATTAATTCCAACAATTAATATTAAAGAGAAAAGAGAAACATTTAGTTTCTCTTTTCTTTATTTTTTTGTAATCGTCATTCTATTTCCATGCAGTTTTTGTTCCCAAGAATAGTCAAATAGTTGAGGAAGATAACGTTTGTAAAGGTTTAATCTTTTAACAGGAAAATTAGAATCTTCATTTTCTGTAGGTTCTCCTGCAAATTCAAAAACTTTAATATTAGGATGTTCTGATAAGTATATTTTTATGATTTCTACTATGGTTGCCATTACAGAATAGACTTCACCTTTGTTGGTCAGCGAATATTCTTCTCCATCATACTCTTCATTTAAAACACCAAAAACAATTGTAACATAAAAAGGATTATTAGCTTTCCTTGCAAATCTTACTTCATAATCAATCAACATATCAGTTGTAAATTTGTAGATTTGCCCCGAAGGAATTAATGGATATGTGATTGGAAATATTTTCATTATAATACGCTACAAAAATAATATTATATATTTAACTACAAATGAATTTTATAGGAATAATCATTGGCTTCATCATATTTTCTAGAACAGGTAGTTTATTATTTGCCATTCTAGCTTACTGGTTGACCAATATTGTTGTTAAACAACTTACTGGAGAGAATCAACAACAGAAAAATAGAAGACGAGAATATCGTAACAATGATTTTCAGCAAGAATTTCAGCGTCAGTTTCAACAACAATACCAACAACAAAACGCTAACTACTACCGCCAACAAATTTCTCAGAATGATTTTGCCACTGCTCTTTTGGTGTTATCGGCGGCGGTAATGAAAGCTGATGGAAATCCATTAAAATCAGAATTAATTTATGTAAAACAGTTTTTTACGCAACAATTTTCTCATCAGTTTGCTCAAAAACAGATGCTTGCTTTTAAAGATGTTCTAAAAAAAGATTTTGATCTTCAGAAAGTTTGTAGTTTAATCAAACAAGCTCAACCGCTACAACAAAGAAGTGTTTTGGTTCAATATTTATTTGGTATTGCCCAAGCAGATGGTCATGTATCTGAAGCCGAAGTCAGAAAAATTAATCAAATTAGTATTTTACTTGGAATTTCTTCTTATGAGTTTGAGCAAATAAAAGCCATGTTTTACAAAAACACGAGTAATGCTTATCAAGTATTGGGAATAGAAAAAACAGCTACAGATAGCGAAATAAAAAAAGCTTACCGTAAAATGGCCATTAAACATCACCCTGATAAATTTGCTCAAATGGGAGATGAATATCAAAAAGCAGCTAAAGAAAAGTTTCAAAAGATACAAGAAGCTTACGAAATCATAAAAAAAGAACGAAATATAAAATAATGAATGGTTCTACAGAATTTAATATGGGGTGTCATAATTACTGAATGAACCAAAGTTTAATCGTCTAGTTGTTTTTTTTATGTACAACGCATTACGTACAATGTTTTATGCTGAATTAAACATAAAATATGTTTTTACGAAAAATTAAAGTTATACAAACACAAAATCAGCAGAACCTAACAAATTACTTAAATTTAAGAATGAATAGAAAACAATCAGATGGCAGTATATTAAAAGCGCTAGAATATCCTTTTATTTTATTGGTTTTGATGTGGGTTGTATTTTTAGCAGATTATATATTCCCAATTGATTTATACAAATTTGGAATTTTACCACGCAATCAAAGTGGACTTTGGGGTATTTTATTTTCTCCATTAATTCATAGTACTTCTAGTTTTTCTCATATTATAAACAACTCTCCTCCATTTTTAATTTTAAGCTGGACTTTGTTTTATTTTTATAAAAAAATTGCTTGGCAAATATTAGGAATCTCATGGATTGTCGGCGGTCTTTTCGTTTGGATTGCTGCGCGAAGTAGTTTTCATATCGGTATGAGTGGTGTTATTTACAGCCTCGCTTTTTTCTTATTCTTTAGCGGAGTATTTAGAAAAGAAATAAAACTAATGGCTATTTCCTTATTCGTTGCATTTCTTTACGGAAGTATGATTTGGGGAATTTTCCCGACTAAAGTTGACATCTCTTTCGAAGGACATTTCTTTGGAGCATTGGTAGGGTCTTTACTGGCGTATTATTATCAAAAAGATGGAGCTACTTTTAAAAAAAAAGTTTACGAGTGGGAAAAAGAAGAGGCGCTTGAAAAAGAGATGCTAGCTAAAGGGTATAAAAAAATTGTAGATCCTGAAACTGGTTTTACAGTTCACTACGAATCGATTGAAGAGCAGTAGAGGCGATAATTAATTGCAAAAAAAAAGCTTCAAATGAAATCATTTGAAGCTTTTTTTATTTTTAGATTTGATTAATGCAATTCAGCATAGCTCTTTAATAAAATATTATATTCTTTTAAATCAGAAGCATTCATTTTGTTAGCTGGATCTTTCATAATTGAAAGTAAATAAAGTAAGCTTTCTTTTTGAGCTTCTTCATTTTCTTCAATGTCTGATTCCGTACCTAAAGTACTATCTTCAAAACCTTCAATTGGTTCGTCAGATAGCATTGGTATATTAAAAGCGTTGTAAGCTTTTACATGTTCGAAAATTAAACGTGTAGCTTTAACCATTCTTGGAGCTTCTTCTTTAAGTGCGATTTCTCTCACTTTTTTCATCTCATCAATAATTAGATTTTTTTTGATTTTTACACCAAAAGATTCAACTTCTTTATATAATGTATCTATAATTTTTACAGCTTCCTTATTTTCCACAACTCTATTTTTTTTTATTGATATTATTTTTTACTTCTCTACTTTTAATCTTCAGTTTGAAACCAATGAATTAATCTTCCAATCCAGCTTTTAGGTTTCTCTTCTTGAGTTTTATTTTTAGCTTTTTCTTTTACAACTTCAGCTTTAGTTGCTTTTTTCTTTTTCTTTTTCGGTTTCAGATCTTTTACTTGAGCAGCGTAATGTTCTTTCTTTAATTTCTTCTCGTACTCTTTTTGTTGCTTCTCTTTTCGTTCTTCTTCCTTTCTTATTTTCTCTTCTTTCTTTCTCTTCTCAGCTAAAACTTCATCTACCGATTTGGTTTTCACCATTGGTTTGTTAGGTCTTTTGTAAGTACTCTTCTTTTTTACAGGAACAGGTTTTTCAATTGATTCTTTCAATTCTCTTTCTAATTGAGCAACATCTTTAGCTGTAATCGAAGATTTTTCTTCTGTAGCTTCTTCCGTTTCGACAGCCTTTTCGACTTTCTTCATGTTAGGAAGCTCTATTTTTCTTAGAACTTTAATTTCTTTTAACGTTGGCTTAGGTGCTTTTATAAGCTCTACTCCTTCCATGTTAGTTGGAACTTCCAACTTAATTGGCGTTTCTGTTTCAGCTTTTACTTCCGACTCAGTTTCTGTAACTTTTTCTATTGTTTCCGTTTTAACTTCCGCTGCTTTTTCTACAACCGCTACAGGTGTTTCTTTTACCGTCTCTACAACTTCCTCTACTTTAGAAATCACTTCTTTTTCAAGAGGTTTAGGTGTTTCCGCTTTTTTAAATTTAGCTTCTATTTTCTCTATAAAATCGTCTTCTATTTTAGTATTCGGATGGTTCTCGATTTCTGTCTCAAAACTTTCTCTTACAAAAGAAACAATTTTAGTTGTAGATATATCAAGTTTTCTAGAAAGTTGTCCTAATCTCATGCTTTTTTTATTTTAATAGTGCGAATATACTATTTTGCGTTGTATTATTCTAGTTTTTTTTATTTTATAAACGGAATTGACATGGGGTATTGGTAAATTTCTCCTTTATTTGCTTTTATAGCTCCTATAATGTTAAATATAATACCTGCAATTCCTACAGCTAAAAGGATAGGAATACCAATGAGAACGACAATTAAAATGACTCCAATGATTGCTAATATCGTTGCTGTGATAATCCAATTTAGAATAATCTTACCCTGCTTATCTATCATAGGTGATTCATCTTTGTTTGTAGCCCACATTACGATTGGTAACGCCAGCCCTAAAAAAGGGACAACAAAGCCTGCTAAAGATGATAAATGCATCAGCATACAGTATGCATTTACTTCCATTCCCCAAGGTTTAAAGTTGGGGTTACTTTCATTTTCGAAGACATCGTCTAAATTACTAAAATCGTCCATCTTTTATTTGTTGTAAAACGCAATAATGTTGTCTGCTAACTCTGTTCCTATTCTGTCTTGTGCTTCAACTGTTGCTGCTCCAATGTGTGGTGTTAAAGCTATTTTATTGTTTGTTAATAAATCTTCTCTAGGCGAAGGTTCTCCTACAAAAACATCTAAGGCTGCAGCGTTTACTTTTCCACTAGCTAAGGCAGCCAATAGAGCATCTTCGTCTATTACTCCTCCTCTAGCAGCGTTGACAATACGAACTCCATCTTTCATTTTTTTGAATTCGGTAGTCGCTATCAATGCTTTTCCGTCTGCTGGCATAGGAACGTGTAATGATATAAAATCTGATGTTTCTAATAATTTGTCTAGCGTAATGGTTTTGATTTCGATTGCTACTGACTGATTTGCTACTTCTACTGTTACGGTTGCTTTTTCCATAAAGGGATCAAAAGCTACGACATTCATTCCTAATCCTAAAGCGTATTTAGCGGTATATTGACCAATACGTCCAAAACCGATAATTCCTAATGTTTTTCCTCTAAGTTCTATTCCTTTTCCGTATTGTTTTTTTAATGCTTTGAAATTTTCTTTTCCATTGATTGGCATTTGTCTGTCTGAATCGTAAACCGAACGAGCTAAAGAAAATAACTGAGCTGTTACTAATTCTGCTACTGCTAAAGATGAAGACGCTGGTGTATTGAAAACGGTAATTCCTTTTTCTCTTGCGTATTCGACATCTATGTTGTCCATTCCTACTCCTCCTCTACCGATCATTTTTATTGAAGGACAATTATCGATGATGTCTTTACGGATTTTTGTTGCACTTCTGACTAAAATAACTTCGTATTTTAATTCGTTGATAACTGAAATTAAATCTGCTTGTGCTACGGTTTCTGTAATTACGGTAAAACCATTTTCTTCTAATTTATCTTGACCCGACTTTGCTATTCCGTCGTTTGCTAATACTTTCATAATCTGTATTTTATGTTTGGTTAACTAAATAATTCTTTACTTATCTTACCTTTTTTTTCGTTAAATATTGTCTTGTCTATTTGTTCTGAATAAACTAATTCGATAATAAAATAGTTTTTTTTTAAAACTCAAGCCAAATCATTTTACGGTTTTTTGAATCTTCTTTTTTTTAGCCTTTCTTTGTAAAATAGAAAAAGATCTCATTACAACAATATTTTACGTTTAAGTGTTGAAACAAATGACTTTTTTAAATTTTCCGAAAAGCTAATTGCATTGAGTATTTGCGTTAGGGATAGTAGCGATAGCTCTTTTTTGTTTCGATGTTGTTTTTCTTAGCCGAAAAGAGCGATTTTATGAGCTCCTTTTTGGTTTAGAAAAACACATTGAAACGGAAAAAACTAAAGTGAATAGCCCGTTAAAACGCCCTCAAAAAAAAATTAAATTGCTTTCATAACATCAACCAAAACTTGCACACTTTCGATTGGCATAGCGTTGTAGATTGAGGCTCTGTATCCTCCAACCGAACGGTGACCTTTTATACCACTGATGTTTGCTTTGTTCCAAAGTTCGTCGAATTTTTCTTTTTTAGAATCATCTTTTAAGACGAAGGTTACGTTCATGTAACTTCTATCTTCTTTGGCTGCTGTTCCTTCAAATAATGGGTTTCTATCGATTTCGTTGTACAGTAATTCGGCTTTGGCGTTGTTACGTTTTTCTATTTCTTCTAATCCTCCTATTTCTTTTATCCATTGAAGTGTTAACATTGACGCGTAGATTGAAAATACAGGTGGTGTATTGAACATTGAATCTTTGTCTGCGTGTGTTTTAAAATCTAACATTGTAGGAATTGCTACGCTTGATTTTCCAAGAATACTATCTTTAATGATGTAAAGTGTTGCTCCTGCTGGACCTAAGTTTTTTTGTGCTCCTGCATAGACTAAATCAAATTTAGAGATGTCTATTTTCTTTGAGAAAATATCCGAACTCATATCGCAAACCAACGGTACGGAA
Organism: Flavobacteriales bacterium; assembly: GCA_015488785.1. Classification (GTDB taxonomy): domain Bacteria; phylum Bacteroidota; class Bacteroidia; order Flavobacteriales_D; family Parvicellaceae; genus S010-51. The sequence continues at coordinate 17,152 of WFNC01000067.1, forward strand.
GTTTCTGGAATTGACTTAAATTGTGTTCCAAAAATCGTGTTATTTGAAGTGTAATGTAGGTAATCTATATCGCTTGGAATGTTGTATCCTTTTGGTATATAGCTATTGTTTTTATCTTCTGAAGATGCTACAATTACAGCTTCTCCAACAAAATTAGCTTCCTTACTTGCTTTTTTTGCCCAAGCTCCAGTGGTAATGTATCCTGCTTTTTTGTGGTCTCCCATCATGTTGTAAGCGGTCATTAAAAATCCTAAACTGGCTCCTCCTTGTAAGAATAAAACGGTATAACCTGCTGGCACATCCAAAACTTCTTTTACCAAAGAACGAGCTTCTTCCATAATTGCCACAAATTCGGGGCTTCTGTGTGACATTTCGATTAAAGATAATCCTGTATCGTTATAATTCAAAATTGCTTTAGCTGATTTTTCGAATACTGTTGGCGCTAAAATGCAAGGTCCTGCACTAAAATTGTGTACTTTTTTCATGGTTAAATTCCGTTTAGATTAATTTGTAACAAATTTGCAAAAATTCTTTAGATTTTCAATGAAATACTTGTTAAAATTAGTGTTTAGTTATAAACTAACATTACTTGTTTACTGAAAAACAACTTTTCGATTTACTGAAAAAACAATGAGCAATATACAGACACACAAACAAATGTTTAGTTATATCTTTAAAATAAGTTATATTTGTCTAACATTTTAATTTTAAGCTCTATTTCTTCGAATTTATTTTGAATAAAACAGCTGTAAATTTCACGGAGGAATCTGTGATTTCCTAACGATTAAGA
>WFNC01000068.1 GCA_015488785.1 Flavobacteriales bacterium
CCTGTAAATGCTCTTTCAGTTGCTTTATGCCTTAGTATTTGATATTCTTCTTCTGTAAGAATTTCTTTCCATTCTGCGTCGGTTTTTACGACTAGCGCTGTCTTGTTTATTGAATCTTTCATAGGTTCTGTTTGTGCAAGTGAACAAGATACAAGAAATAACGAAAGAATTATACTGATTATTATTGTTTTCATAAATGTTTTTTTTGAATTCCTGATTTTCCGTTTTTTATGCTGATGTTGTTAAAAAAAATAGTTTAATTTCCAAATAATTAACAGCAACTACTTGCCGTACCTTCTCCATCTGTAATTGTATAGGGAATGTTTCCTCCACAACCTTCATATATTCCAAAGTGAGTGTCCCAAGTTCCGTAAAATTCAAAGTATTTTTGAAAACGAGTTTGGTGTAGCATGTTGTAAGTGTTTCCACATACAGATTCTATCTTCCCTTTTGGGAAATAATGGTGATTGTCCAACTCAAAAGCAAATTCTTCTTCAGGAATACCTCCTTTATACATTACTGCTTGACCATAGTCTTCACAGTCAGCTTCTAAATCTTCAATTTTAAATAAACGATAAGTAACTGAATAAAATTCAATATCACCCAATAATTCTTCTAAAGCGGGATTGTCAACCGTTACAGGTTTATCTTCCGTTACACGAGGGTCTGTAAAACCTGCTTTTTTTGCAAAGTTTAAGAAGTCGTTCCAATATAAGGCTCCACTGAGGCATTCTCCCCAAAGAATTCTATTGTCTTGTAGTTTTTGAGGTACTCGACGATCGCTATAAACATCTGAAAAATACATTTCTCCTCCTGGTTTTAGTAATTCATAAGCGTCTTTAAGAACTTTTAATTTGTCGTTTGCTAGATTTAGTACACAGTTTGAAATAATTAAATCGAAAGAACCTTTTTCTAAGTTTAGTTCTCCTAAGTTTTCAATATTTCCTTTTATAAATTTTACATTAGACTTTTTGTAACCAAATTTTTCTCTATGATGTTCTATGTTTTTATTTGCAACTTCGATTTGAGCATCGGTCATGTCAACCCCTACAATGGATCCATTTTCTCCTACTAATTGACTTGCGATGTAACAATCTCTACCAGATCCAGATCCCAAATCCAATATTCTTAAACCTTCAACTGCTGTCGGTATTGTTAATCCACAACCATAGTATTTTGATTTTACCTCTTCAGAAATTTGACTTAAAGCTTCTGTTATATGTTTTGGTGGTCTGCTTAATGTACAGCAGGCGTTAGTTTGCAAATCGTCAGTAGATTGTAAATCATCTCCGTAATATTTGCTTACTTCTATGTGTTTTTCGTTCATGTTTGTTGTGTGAAATGTACAAGGTATGATGTACAGCGATTATCTGTTTTAAATCTGTTTTCAAATTTACAAAAAAGTGTATCTAAAACCTATTTGCATTTGCAATCTTGATGCTATCCTGTTTATGATTTTAGTTTGTTTAATTCAAATTATTTTTTCTTTTTTGAAGTGTGAACCTTTCTTGTCTTTTTATATTGTACAGCTATAATTCCTTTTAAAAGACGTACCATTTTTTTATTCCTTACAGTTTTATCAAACAAAAAAAGCTATATCGTAAGATATAGCTTTTTAATAATTACTTATTAAATAATCAGAATTACTTGATGTAAACCTTTTTAGTTACAATAGCATTTCCTTTCGTTATTTTAACTAAGTAGATACCATTATTAATCGTGTTTAAATTAATAGACGTATTTCCGTTTACATTTTCATTAGAGATAGATTTTCCTAATAAATCAATAACAGAAACATTGAAGTTTCCTTCAATTCCGTTGATGTTCAATTGATTGTTAGCGTAAAATGCTTTTACGTTAGCCAATTCATTTTCGTTTACACTTACTCCAGCTCCAGCAGTTATTGCGGTTCCAGCAGTTTGATTATAGCCGTAAGCTTTAATTGTTAAACTACCAGCATCTGCAGTCGTAGATACTTGAATCCATCCGTAGTGTGTTGCTCCACTAATCATAAATTCAACTCCAATGAATTTATCTGTTACAGCGTTAAAGTTCCCATCATTTAGAAAACCTGAATAAATGTATAGACCAGAGCCACCAAAAAATAAATTAGAACTAGACGACCCGTTTACAAAACTAAGTGAATTATCAATACTTACACCAGCGTTTAATGCGTCAGCATTGAGTATTTCCCCTGTTCCAAAAGTAGAAACTGCTCCAACTACTTTATTTGTTCCTAAAATATCTAAACCTATAGCTTTAGCACTCGCAGTTGATACTGTTGTATCTAATGCAAAAGCGGTAAAATCATTTGTTCCATCTCCGTCAATATCAATAGCAAGTACTTCACGAGTAGTTGATGTCGTTAAAGTAATGTCAGTAATGTCAGTAATGTTATATTGCGCCATAGACGTAAATCCTAGCCCTAATGCTAGTATTGAAAGTAAGTTTCTTTTCATAGTATTGTGTTTTGTTTTAAAGACCTTTATTTTGATGAAAGGTTGCTTTAGTGGTTAAATAATTAATTCAAATATAAACAAATAGAACTAAAAATAAGCCTTGTTTTAAAATATTAATTCAATATTTGCGTTTAAGTTTATCAATTTGTAAAATTATGAGTGTTTTAAAGCTGTTTTTTAGTGTTGCTTTGGTGTTAGTGCTTTCTTTTTTTCTTTCTAATTGTAAAAAAGAAAAATTGAATTTATCGGCCTCTACTAAGGTTAGTTTTTCTTCCGATACCATACTATTTGATACTATTTTTACAACAGTTGGATCTACAACTAAAAGGTTTAAGATTTACAATCGAATTAATCAAAAGATAAGTATTTCAAATATTTGGTTGGAGCAAGGAACTTCTTCTATGTTTAGGATTAATGTCGATGGATTATCGGGGGTTGGTTTTCAGGATATAGAGATTGAAGCAAAAGATAGTCTATATGTTTTTGTTGAAGTTACCATAGACCCCAACAATGCAAATTCGCCAATGGTAGTGTTGGATAAAATAAAATTTATAACCAACGGAAACGAACAAAATGTGGTGTTGACAGCTTGGGGGCAAGATGCTTATTTTCACAACAAAGAAATAATAACGAATTCAACTACTTGGGCAAACGATAAGCCTCACGTGATCTATAATTACTGTGCGGTTGATTCTAATATTACGCTTAATATACCGAGTGGAACCGAAGTTTTTTCGCATGCCAATGCAACATTGTTAGTGTATAAAGGGAGTTTAAATTGTCAAGGAGCTCTTGGAAATCCTGTTAGTTTTCAGCAAGATCGATTGGAAGATTATCTTTTATCTTCCTCAGACAGTGTTTCTGGTCAATGGAGGGGAATACGTTTTTTTGAAGCTCAAAATAGCCAACTTGATTATGTGGAGATAAAAAATGCGCTGATTGGAATACAAGTAGATACAGCTAAATTTGGTCATACCATAACTTTAAACTCAGTCAAAATTAACAACAGTTCTTATGCTGGATTGCTAACGCAAGGAGGGAATGTTTCGGCTGTAAATTCATTGTTTGGAAATGCAGGTAATTATAGTGCTTTGGTTTCGATTGGTGGAAATGTAAGTTTTGACCATTGTACTTTTGGAAACTACTGGGAAGCACAACGAAATTCAACACTTTTTGTTTTTAAGAATTATTATGAAGACGCCAATTCGACGATAAATTATCGTCCGTTTACAAATGCAATTTTTACCAATAATATATTTTTTGGTTCAAATGATAATGAATTTTTATTAGATACGCTCTCCAGTTCAATTGTAGGGGTTCTACCTCCGAATGTTTCTTTTGCCAATTGTTTAATCAAATCGGAAGATGGAGTAGGGAATGGAGCTGTTTTTACAAGTAGCTTTGCAAACAATGATCCGTCGTTTTCGGATCCTACGTATTGGGATTTCTCTTTGTCTAGTTCTTCTTTTGCAAAAGGGAAAGCAAATAATTCTACGGTAGTTATTGACATAGAAGGAAATAGCCGTTCTACACCAGCAACACTTGGGTGTTATGAATAATCAAAATTTAGAAAATGTTAAATATTCAAGAATATAGAGGTGTCTCATTGACCAATGTTTGGTTGGAGAAAATTATTATTCAACTCAATAGAGACCTGTCTTTGACAGGATTCGACAAAGCGTTTGATGTTGGTTTGACTGCACTAGAATTTGAAATGGAAGCAATTGATTTTTTTGAAGAATTGTTACTTAAAAACGAGAAGCAATTGTTTAATCTATTGTACCGAATAGATGTAAACCAAACTAAAATTACAGAAGGCAATGGCTTGCCTCAAGTTCATATTACAAAGTTGATTATAGAACGAGAATTTAAAAAAGTAGTTTTAAAAAGTGAATTTAGTTGAGTGTTGTGAGATGGTTTAAATTTATTGATTAATTTTGTTAATTGATATTCAATGTAATAAATGAAAATTGTGTTGAATTTCTAATTAAATGTTAAGGTAATTTTACGCAATATAATCAATATGAAATATTTTTTTACGACCATTTGTCTAATCTCAATTTTAGTTTCCTATGCTCAGACAGTTCATTTAGTAACGAGTAAGAATGATGCAGGAGTCGGAACATTACGTCAAGCAGTTTTAGATGCTTCAGACGGCGATGAAATTCGTTTGAGTCCAGCTCTATTATCATCAGGTTCAGATAGTATTGTATTACCGTCAGGAATTGCATTTTCAAAAGCACTTAGTTTTTATGGAGCTTATAACGCTACCGATACGATTTATGTTTCTGGAGGAGGATTAAGTAGAATTTTTACCATTAATGGTACTGGTTCTGGAGCTATTCTTTTGGATTCAATGGTTCTTGTAAATAGTAGGGCTTTTGACGGATTGGGAGGTGCTATTTTTATGAAGGATTTTGAACGATTAACGATACGTAATTCTGTTTTAAAAAATAATACAGCGTACAAATATCATCGAACGGTGTATAATGATCCTAATCCTGGAGCTATAGCTAAAGGAGGAGCTATCTATGCTGAGAATAATATCAATTCGGTAAAAGTTTATATTAATAATTCTGAGATATTAAATAACCTTGCTTTTGCTAAAGATTCGGCTCACGATCCAGCAGAAGCAAAATCTGAAGGAGGAGGAATCTTTATTCAATCAAATGGATATAGTACAGGAAGTCATGGGTATATCTATGTTGAACACTCCCTCATTGAAGGGAATACCGCTAAGTCTTATGCTGTATCTGATTATTATGATCATGCTAATTCTAATTCTATGGGAGGCGGAATAATGGGGTATACAGGGAGTTCAGATTCTATATTAATTGAAATCAATAATTCTACGATTAGATACAATCACTTAGATGGTTATGCTTTTTCTAATGGGAATAATGTAAATGTTAGTGTTTATAAAAGAACAGGAGGGATTTTAGCTTATGCAAATAGTACTTCTTCTGAAGCGAATATTAATATAGATTATTCGACAATTAATAATAATGATGATGATGGAGTTCAAAGTTTAACAGGAGGAAATTCACTTGTTTTAATAAATCATTCTACAATCGTTAATAATGTTGAAAATGGAGTAAATTTAAAAGGGACATCAAGTCCAACTAAAACAGCAAGAATTTATAACTCAACAATTTGCTACAATAAGAGAGGTGTTCGAGCTAAATATGTAAAATGCAAAAGTAGTATTTTAGCTTTTAATACGAATTCTAATGCTTATAGCAGTGGTACGACTTATGATTTAACTTCTTATGGGTACAATATTTTTTCCGATGCTCCTTCCGTTCAATTTCAAAAACCAACCGATCAGTTAAGTGTTTCTGCTTTGTTATTAAAGTTAGGTAATTTAAATAATAATGGAGGTTTTACAAAAACAATGATACCTTTAGTTGGTAGTGTCGCTATTGACAATGGAGATGTTTCTGACAGTTCACCTGCGCAAAATCAAGCCATAATTGGAACTAGAGATATTGGAGCAGCCGAGGGAAATGGCGGTACAAGTGTAACAGGAGTAGATACTCAAGTAGCTTGTGATTCTTATACTTGGATTGATGGAGTGACTTACAACTCTTCAAACAATACAGCAACTTATACTTATGTTGGCGGAGCTTCAAATGGAGTGGATAGTATTGTAACATTAAACCTAACAATAAACGCGAGTGTTTCTAATTCGATTTCTGAAACACTTTGTTTTGATGGAACTTATACATTCGGATCACAATCTTTAACAACTTCGGGTAATTATTCTGAAGTATTTGTAGCTTCTAATGGGTGTGATAGTATAGTTAATCTAGCTTTGACTGTTTTGCCTTCTGTTGATACTACTTTAGCAAATGATATTGTTTGTCAAGGGGATTCTGTTTTGTTTAATAATAGTTATTATAAAAATCAAGGAACTAATTATATTACTCTTTCAAATGTAAATGGTTGTGATAGTGTTATTTCTTTTTATTTAGAAGTTGTAGCTAATTCTAGTAGCAATATTACGAGTTCAATTTGTTCTGGTGATTCTATTTTGTTTAATGGAGCTTATCTTAAACAATCTGGAGTCTATCAAAA
>WFNC01000069.1 GCA_015488785.1 Flavobacteriales bacterium
CCTACTACTACTTTACCTAACTAGAAAAAAAAATCATCTAAAAAAATAATTTGAGTATAAAAACAGAACAAACAAAAAAAGAGAAGCGTTATCAGATCTACCTCCTCCTTTTTGTTAAAAGCATATTTGTTATTAATTCTAAGACTTAATTTTCAACTTTTCTCGCTCCATCTTGAGTCGTTTTCTAATTTTCCAAGGAGCATTTTTCTCATAATCACCTGCCATTATAGATCCGTACGGCATTACTTCATCAATTACTTTCCCTAAGCCAAATTCTTCCATTTGATTTCTAACCATATCAGCACTTTTGTAAGCTGAAGGTAATTCTGAAATATCAATTTCTTTAGAGAAAAATCTTATATCAAGTCCCTGAGTCTCTTCTGCAAAAATTTCCTCAATCGGCTTGTCTCCTTTTGATTTTTTATGTTTTGTTCTACTTACATTTCTTCCTGCTCCATGAGGAGCAAAACCTAAGTTTGAAGTTGTAGATTCTCCCTCTACAATTAAAACTGGCTCGCCCATATTCAAAGGAATTAATCTCGGACCTGTAATATCAGGCATAAACTTTTCATTTAAAGGAGTTGCTCCTTTTGCATGATAAAACAAATCATCATCTTTAAAAACAAAATTATGTTCATTCCAGAACCTATTCTCTATTTTAACATCAGCTTTTCTTGCGGTTTCATTATGAATAGCAATATGATTTTCTTTAGTCCATTGTCTTACAATTTGCAAAGCATCCCAATATTCTTTTCCCTCTTCCGTATCAAAAGGAATCCATGCGTTCTGTTTTAATGTTTCTGGAGACAATTTCTTTCTAAATTTCTCTGCTATTTTCATTCCTTTTGTAAATAATCTTGCTCCTACACCTCTTGATCCGTGATGCGTAATCATCATTGTATTTCCTGTTTTTTTTGATTTCCCTACAAACAAAAAATGATTCCCATCTCCTTGAGTTCCTAAATGTTTTCTAGCCACCTGAATAAAGTGATCGTCCTTTAGAAATCGATTTCCTTTAAATGCTTCCAACAATTCAGTTGGAAACATATACTGATTGTTTCTATCTCTTCCTCCTGGTCCAAAATGAGTTGAATCATAAGCCGCATCCATTATTGTTTTAGGGTCTGCTTTTCCAAAATCAGTCAACATAACAGAACAACAGATATCTGCGCTATGCATTCCTGGATGAATTGCATTTTTTGCCACCACAACTCCACCTACAGGAATTGTTCCAATAGCAGACGTAGGACAAGCATCTGGCATAATAGAACCGCTTACTACTGTAGGAGTTTTCATCACTTCATCCATGGTTGCTATTACCTGACCTACATTTATTGCTTCTAGTTCATTTTCTGCTTTTAGATTAACAGCATATGGAATAGGTTCTTTATGCAAAGGAATCATAGGTTTTGACTTAAATTGTTTCAAATAGTCTTTTATTTCATCTTCTTCTAATTGATTACTGTTAATGTGTTCAATTGCAACTTTAAACCAAGAATCAGGTGTAAATCCTAAATCAATTAAAGTCTTACCGTTTATATTTTCTTTATTTTTCATTTTTATATTTGTTGTTAATTTGAATAGCTAATCTTTTGTACAATGCAAATCTCACACTTCAGTACGCAATCTTCTTGCGTAATTTAATTTATTTCATAGTTTAATAAAAACATCACTATTGACTAAACATTTTTTTTAATTGCTCTACCACTTGACCTCCTCCAGAAACTGTAACCTCTCCAATTTTTCCTGCTATTTTTTCTATGTATTCCATTTCTTTTAATTTATATAGCATCGCATTATCTTCCATCAGTTTTGCGGTGTTCAACAAACTTCTTGTAGATGCTGTTTCCTCTCTTCTTACAATAGTATTAGCTTGTGCTTGTTTTGTAGCGATTAAAACTTTATTCATAATATCTTTAACTTCTCCCGGTAAGATTACATCTCTAATACCGCAATCAATAATTTCAACACCCAATTTCTGAACCTTAGCAATTAGAGAGTTAGCAACATATTCAGCTATTCCTTCTTTATTATCTAACATTTCATCTAAAGTCATTGTACCAATAAACGCTCTTAAAGCTAATTGCATTAGTATATACAACTGCTTTTCGAAGTTTTTACTTTCTAACAAAGCCTTTTGTGAGTCTATAACTTTATATTGAGCATAAAAATTCACTCTTAAAGCTGCTTTATCTTTCGTTAACATTTCCTGTCCAGCTATTTCTAATTGAAGTTGCCTCATATCTGCTTTTAAAACCTCAACAGAAGTTGCATTTTTCCAAAAATAATACGTCCCTTTATTTATCTTCTTTATAAATTTTCTATCAACAAACAATAAACCTTCTTCATAAGATTGCACATCAAAAGATCTAACATATTTTTCCAGCACACTATTTTTAATTATAGCCAAATCTACCCTTTCTTTAATCTCTATATTATTTAAGTCTTCAATAATTAATTTGAAATCCACTAACCCTTTCCAGTAGAAGTACTGACCAGCTGTAAGTACCGTTTTGAAATTATTGTTTATATATTTCAAGGCTATTTCACTGTCTTTTACCTCTATTACTTCCACCAAGTTTCTAAACCCCTGATCTTTTAGCATAATCGTTAAATCGATATCTGACGTATAGATCTTAGACATATCGTAAATCGTAATATCATCTAAAAAACTCAACCAATGAGTACCTGCTGTAAGCACTTTTTTGTAACCTCCTTTTCTAGTAACCACTCCTACTTTTCCTACATTAATTCTTATATTTTTCATAACTTTTAGTTTTTGTATATTTATATATTTTATTTGTTTTAAAAAAATAGACAAAGCAACCCGTCTTTTTATAGCGGAAACTCGATTAAGTTTAGAGACTCAAAAATGGTTTATTAAACTGTCACTGTTTTTATCCTAATAATTATATCACTAGAAACATTCAGTCTTTAGTAAAAAAAAGCAATTCTAATCTCTAGAACGGTATCCTCTTATTTCAATCTGTAATCCAACTGTTTTGACAATAAAAAATCATCATCACAGGATTGCTTTGCACTATTTTATTTGATTTTTTTTACAAGTAATCAACTTAACTTGTTGAGTTTTTAATTCAACACTCACCAAAGAATTGTAAACTAAACAATGCGAGGATTCGAACCTCGACTTCCTGTCGCTTATCCGGGTTAGCTATCTCGAATTTTCGAGAGAAGGATTCGAACCTTCATTTACAGTCTTGTTGCTCTGCCATATTGAGCTACCTTAATTTAATAAGAAAAGGATTCGAACCTTCTACCCACAAGATTTGGATGTTAATACCGAAATGTTAAGTAGCACATAGCAAAACAGAGTCTTACTATACTTTAGCGCTATACAGAAACGCTAATCAGGTCTTAAACAAGTCAATAATTAACTTTTTTAGTGCATTTGCACAATATTTTAAAGAACTTTATTTGATAAAGAAAGTACTCTTATCTTCCTCTATTATTTTTAATTTAACTTAGTTTTTTTCACATTCAATACCAGTCAATTCTTTTGTTTACTAAGCTTCAAAAGATGCTTTAGCAAATAATTAAAAGGCTACTAATTGATTCTGAAACAAAGGAACTTGATTGCTACGCAGTCTTTTTGCGTAATCAAAATTATTTCATATTTTTATAAAAAAAAATAAGAATGCCTACAAATAGAAACGCTTTAGTCAGATACAAGACCATAGATAAATGCCTTCAAAATCATTATAGAAAATGGAGCTTGCTTGATCTAATAGATGCTTGCTCTGATGCTTTATATGAATACGAAGGCATTTCAAAAGGAGTCAGTAAAAGAACAATTCAAGCCGACATACAATTAATGCGTAGCGATAAACTAGGATATAATGCTCCAATTATTGTTGTTGACCGGAAATATTATAGCTATGAAGACATAAATTATAGTATTACCAATATTCCGATAACAGATCAAGATTTGAATCAATTAAATGAAACAATAGAGTTTTTGAAACAATTTAAAGGTTTTTCTCACTTTAAAGAGTTGGGAGGTATGGTTCAAAAATTAGAAGATCATGTTTACGCAAAAAAGTTGAACCAAAAACCTGTTATCGACTTTGAGAAAAATGATAATTTAAAAGGATTAGAATTTTTAGACGAACTCTACCAATCAATTATTAAAAAGAGAACAATAAAAATGACCTATAAATCATTTAAAGCTAGACAAGCTAATTCTTTTGACTTTCATCCATACCTGCTAAAAGAGTTTAGAAATAGATGGTTTGTTTTTGGTTCAAAAAATGGAATGAAGGGGTTATTAAGCCTTGCTTTAGACAGAATTATTCATATTGAAAAGAGTGAAAGTTATTACATAGAACAACCTGCAAGTTTTAATGCTCATGATTATTTTAAAGACACAATAGGAGTTTCGGTTTTTCCGAACCTTACTCCCGAAAAAGTAATCCTCTTTGTAACACACAAACACGCCCCTTATGTCCTTACAAAGCCTTTTCATTCTTCACAACAATTAATCGAAAAGGATCATTATGGAATTACGATATCGTTAGATGTTCAGCACAACTTTGAATTAGAAAAGGATATTTTGGGACTTGGCGATGGAATAAAAGTAATTGCTCCGAAGAAACTTAAAACAAACATAAGAGAGCGATTATCTGGAGGTTTAGACTTATACAATACAGAAATTAGCAACACAGGTCTTATAATAGCAACAAAAAAGTTGCAAAATAAAGGATTTGGAATACTAAACTATGTTTACACAAAAAGAGAATTAAAAAAAATAACAAAACAGCTTGATACCTATTTTTCACAAACAGATGAAGTTCCTTTTGGTAAAAGAACATTATTAAAAGACATCCCTTCATTAAAAGATTTACTTTTTAATAAAAACTTATTATCTATAATTAGAGCAATAAATCCAAAGGCTTTTTTATCTAAATCAATCTATTTTGATAAACCTCCTAATGCGAATTGGCTTGTTACTTGGCATCAGGATATACCTATTAATGTAAACAAAAAAATCGAACTCAATGGGTATTCAAATTGGACAAAGAAAGGAAATATAAATAGTGTTTGTCCTCCTGAAGAAATACTAAAAAACACTTTTACAATTAGGATTCATTTAGACGATACCAATAGTAGAAATGGTGCATTAAAAATAGTACCAGGCTCTCACAACAAAAAACTTTCTAGTTTAGAAATTAAGACGATAACCGAAAACTGCACTCCCTATTTATGTGAAGTTTCTGCCGGAGGCATACAATTGATGAAACCGCTAACATTGCATTCATCCGAAAAATCTAAGAAACAAAAAAGAAGAGTTATACATTTAGAATTTTCCTCTTTAGATTTAGCAGAAGGAATTGATTGGATGGAAAAGGAAGCACTATAGGTTCATTAGTTTTAAAAGAAAATAAGTTTAAGAAATTAACTTTTTACTCTATCAAAGTTTCGATAGCATCATGCATTTTGGAGCTAACTAAATCTTCTATTTCCTTAGAATCAATCTTTAACATTTTTAACGTTTTAGGCTCTTCGTAACTATTGAAATTCTTATCTTTATTTAAGTCAACTCCTAAAGTTAGGCTTATCCAATTAGTATTGGAAAGTAACTGATAATTCAACAGCGTTTTATCTTTAAATTCATACGTCTTTAATTCCTTGTCTTGAATGTAGTACACAAACAAAATATTATTGTCTTCGGTATTCAATTCTTTATCCTCGTTAGAATCTTTATTGACTCC
>WFNC01000070.1 GCA_015488785.1 Flavobacteriales bacterium
AATATTGCAAGAACATAAAATAGAAAAACTACCTGTAGTAGATGACAATTACAAACTAATTGGACTGATTACATTTAGAGATATTATAAAAATAAAAGAATACCCTAACGCCTGTAAAGATGGGCACGGAAGACTTAGAGTTGCTGCTGCTGTTGGAGTTACAAACGACACTTTGGAGCGCGTTACTGCTCTAGAACAAGCAGGAGTTGATGCAATTGTTATAGACACAGCTCATGGACATACAAAAGGTGTTGTAGATGTTTTGAAAAACGTAAAATCTAACTATCCAAATTTAGACGTAGTTGTTGGAAACATAGCCACTGGAGCTGCCGCAAAAGCATTAGCTGATGCAGGAGCCGACGCGGTAAAAGTTGGAATAGGCCCTGGATCTATTTGCACCACTCGAATTATTGCAGGTGTTGGCGTACCGCAGTTAACTGCAGTTATGAATGTAGCGGAAGGGCTGAAAGGCTCTGGAGTTCCAATAATTGCCGACGGAGGTGTTCGTTTTACTGGAGATTTAGTAAAAGCAATTGCCGCTGGAGCCGATTCAATCATGATGGGATCTTTGTTTGCAGGAACTGAAGAATCACCTGGAGAAACAATTATTTTGGAAGGAAGAAAATTTAAAACTTACCGAGGAATGGGTTCTGTAGAAGCAATGCAAAAAGGCTCTAAGGATCGTTATTTCCAAGACATGGAAGACGACATTGCTAAACTTGTGCCAGAAGGAATATCGGGAAGAGTTCCTTTTAAAGGAAAACTACAAGAAGTAATGCATCAATTGGTTGGAGGACTAAGAGCAGGCATGGGCTATTGTGGAGCTCCAACGGTTGTAGAATTAAAAGAGGCACAGTTTGTGAGAATTACCAACGCAGGAATAAAAGAAAGTCACCCGCACGATGTAACCATAACAAGAGAAGCTCCTAATTACAATATAAAATAAAGTTAAATAATTAAGCGATGGGTTAATATAACAATTCTACCGTTGGTTGATTCATAAACAAATCCCTGAATAAACTTGTTATCGTCATTAAATTTTCTAATTTCGTAACACTTTAATTTTTTAAAATAAATAAAATGAAATTTTCAATTATAACACTATTAGTAAGCTTAATTACGCTTACCTCAATTGCTCAAAACAACGACCCTGTATTAATGACTATTAATGGAGAAAATGTCACTAAGTCAGAGTTTGAACAAATATTTTGGAAAAACAAAAAAGAAAACACGACTTCTAAAGCCGAATTGGATGATTACATGGTACTTTTCAAAAAGTTTAAATTGAAAGTAGCTGCCGCTGAGGAAATGGGAATTGATACTACTGCTAAATTCAAAACAGAATTGGCAGGTTACAAAGCTCAATTGGAGCGTCCGTACTTAGTTGACACAACACTAAACGAAGCTTTAATAAAAGAAGCTTACTATAGGACTCAAAACGAAGTGAAGGCAAGTCATATATTAATTAAAGTAAAAAAAGGAGCTAGTCCAGCAGATACTTTAAAAGCTTACAATAAAATTTTAAAAATTAGGAAACAAGTTTTGGATAAAAAAATGAGTTTTAAAGAAGCTGCTCAAAAATATTCTGAAGATCCTTCTGCAAAACAAAACAGTGGGAACCTTGGGTATTTTAGTGCTTTTAGAATGGTTTACCCATTTGAAAATGCGGCATACAATAATAAAGTTGGTCAAATTTCTATGCCATTTAGAACACAATTTGGATACCACATTGTTTCAACAGATGATTTGAGAAAAGGAAGAGGTAAAATTAAAGTTGCTCATATAATGATAAGAGTAAAAGAAGATTTATCAGAAGTAGAAAAAGAAAACTTAAAAAAGAAAGCTGAAGAAATTTATCAGAAAGTAAAAAATGGTGAAGACTTTGAACTTTTGGCAAAAGAATATTCTGAAGATAGAAATTCAGCTCGTAAAGGAGGAGAATTAGCTTGGATCAACACAGGAGAAACTTTTACTGAGTTTGATGATGCGGCATTTGGATTAGAGAAAAACGGAGATATATCTGCACCTGTAAAAACTCCAGTAGGTTGGCACATTATAAAAAGAATAGATTACAAACCAGTAGGTACTTTAAACGAAATGCGTTCTGAGTTGAAACATAAAATACAAAGAGATGTTCGTTCTCAAAAAACAAGAGTTCAATTTATTAATAACCTTAAAAAAGAATATGGTTTTATCGAAAATAAATCTTTATTGACTAATTTCTTGAACAAAGAATACAAAGCAGATAAGGAAACTCAACTTTTTTCTTTTGCCAATAAGACTTACTCGATGTATGATTTTACAATGTACTTAGTTAAAGCTAAAAAAACAGATAACTTAACCCTTTCAGAAATAGAAGAAGTTTACGATAGATATACTTCAAACGAATTAATCGAATTTGAAAAAACTCAATTGAATCGAAAATATCCAGCTTTTAAGGCTTTATTAAAAGAATATAGAGATGGAATATTACTGTTTGACATTACCGATAAAAAAGTTTGGAGCAAAGCTGTAAAAGATACTAGCGGTTTAAAAGCTTTTTACGAAAACAACAAACAAAACTATGTTTGGCCAAATCGTATAGAAGGTAAAATATTTTCTGCTAGTAGTAAAAAGATAGCTAAAAAAGCATACAAGTTAGCTAAAAAAGGTAAGATCGCAAATGATTCAATTGCCAATTACCTAAATGCAGATTCTCAACTAAACATAAAATTAGAAACAGGTGTATTTGTAGTTTCAGAACACGAGTATTTAAAAAACAATGATTGGAAAACGGGATTAAACAAAGTGAAAAGTATTGGAAATAAATATGTTTTTGTAATCAAGGACAAAGATTTGCCAAGTGCGCCTAAGCAACTAGATGAAGCAAAGGGACTAATTACTGCAGCCTACCAAGAATACCTAGAAAAGGAATGGTTGAAACAATTGGAAGGTAAATTTAAGATTGAAGTAAACAAAGACGTGTTGTATTCTATTACAAAAAAATAAACTGACTGCGTGAAATTTATTACCGCTATATTCATTATTGGCTTATTTCTTTTGACTTCTTGTACTGAAAAAACAAGAAAAGTAAAAAACGGACTTGCAAGCGTAAACAATGTGCATTTATACCAAAACCAATTGGAAAAGGAAATTCCGACTGGGTTAACAAAAGAAGACAGCTTAGAATTTATAGAACAGTATATTCAGAATTGGGCAAAAGAACAGGTTTTAGTTCAAAAGGCTGAAGAAGTTTTACCTGCCGAAAACAGAGCTTTAGATGATCAACTAGAGAAGTACAGAAAATCATTGTTGATATATGCTTTTGAACAAGCATTCTTAGAAAATAGATTAGACACAACTATTTCACAAGAGGAAATAGAAGAATATTATAACAATAATATAAAAGATTTTGTATTAAAAGGATTCATCATAAAAGGATATTACGCCAGCTTTAAGGCCGACAGTTTGGAAAGCAAAGATTTAGACCAATGGTACAAACTAAAAGAGGCAGAGGATTATGTGAATTTAAATAGTTTCTCTCAGATTAATGCGCTGAATTATCACTTAGATACTACCGATTGGATTTACTTTGATAAAGTATTAGAAAAACTACCATTAGAAGGAAGCATCCATAAATCATCATTTATAAAACACAAAGGAAAAATAAAATTTGAAGATAACGGAATAGCTTACTACTTAAATATAGTTGACTCAAAATTGGCAGATGAAATATCTCCATTGTCTTTTGAGATTGATAAAATAAAGGCTATTATTATAAATAAAAGAACACAAAAAATAAGACGAGACTTAAGTATTGATTTATACGACGATGCCTTAAAAGCAAAGAAAGTTATCTTTTACAATAAAAAATAAAACAGCACGTTTTTAACGAAAACGACATTACAATAAAACGAATGAAAAATTTAATCATCATACCCTTTTTAGTTTTTATAGCAATAAATTCATCTGCTCAATTAATCGATAAAGTAGTTGCTGTTGTAGGAGACAAAGCTGTTTTGTATTCTGAAATTGAAGCACAAAAAATGCAAGCCAAACAACAAGGCGTAGAATTAAAAGAAGGAGATGCGGCTATCATATTGGAAGATTTAATGTTTCAAAAACTATTACTTCATCAGGCGGAAATAGACAGTTTGGAAGTTAGTGAAGCACAAGTAACGGCTGAACTCGATCAAAGGATTCAATATTTCGCTTCTCAAATTGGAGGTGTTGCCGAATTAGAAAAATTTTATGAAAAATCGATAGAAGAAATTAAAGACGAGTTTTTCGAGCAAATTGAAAACCGTTTGAAGACGCAACAAATGGAACAAAAGATAACTGCTGACGTTACTACATCTCCAAAGGAAATAAAAACTTTTTTCAATGAAATACCTAAAGATAGTATTCCTGAAATAGGAAGTAAAGTAGAAGTTGCTCAAATTTTTATACAACCAGAAGTAACACACGAAGAGAAATTAAAAATTAAAGCAGAATTACAAGCGATTAGAGAAAAAATAATTGCAGGAGAACTTTCATTTAAAATTGCTGCAGAATTCTATTCCGAAGATCCAGGTTCTAAAAAAGAAGGAGGTTTCTTTGATTGGGTAACAAGAGGTACTTTTGTTCCTGAGTTTGATGCTGTAGCTTTTAAAATCCCTTTAAATGATGTGTCTGAAATATTTGAAACGCAATATGGATACCACATTACAGTAATTGAAGACAGAAGAGGTGAACAATACAAAGGTCGTCATATTTTATTAATGTTTAAAGTGGGAGATGTACAACTAAGTCAAACAAAATTGCTTTTAGATTCATTAAAAACCGAAATATTAAACAAAACAATTACTTGGGATGAAGCTGTTTTGAAATATAGTGATGATGACAAAACAAAAGGAAGCAGAGGTGTTTTCTTTAACGAAGCCTCGGGATCAATGTATTGGGACATGCAAGAATTAGACCCTCAAATATATGCAGGAATAAAAGATTTGAATGTGGGGGGTATTTCTAAGCCACAGCTTGTTCAAACGAGAGAAGGAGCTGCTTACCGAATTTTAAAATTAAAATCACAAACTGCGCCCCACAAAGCCAACTTGAAAGATGACTATCAGTTAATTCAAAACTTTACATTGCAAAAGAAAAAAGCTAAAGCAATTAAAAATTGGACAAATGAAAAGATCAACGATATTTATATTCGTATCGATGAAGATTACACTGATGGAGACTTTCAATATAAATGGTTGAAATAACCTGCTAACGAACAATGACTAAAAAGCATTTTCATTCATTAGAAGCTTTACGCTTTTTTGCTTTTTTTAAGGTTTACTTATTGCACATTCCCCTTCAAGGAGATTTTCCAATATTTTCTTATTTAAAAGGAGGAGGAGGAATTGGCGTTTCTTTCTTTTTTGTACTCAGTGGATTTTTAATCACCTATTTATTAGCTTTTGAAAAACTGAGTAAAGGAAAAATAAACGTTAAGAATTTTATGGTAAGAAGAAGCCTTAGAATTTGGCCTCTTTTTTACCTTTTGGTTATCCTCGCTTATCTATTACCGTACGATTTTAAAAGTTTAATTGGCTTTCATATGAATGGAGGTGGATATGATTTGGATTGGCGCTATTCTTTTACTTTTTTAGAAAACTATCGAATGTTGTTTTTAGATAATTGGCCTAAGACAACTCCCCTATCTGTTTTTTGGTCGCTTTGTATTGAAGAGCATTTTTATATTTTTTGGGTGGTTAGTTTTTTTATTCTTCCGTCAAAACATTTATTTAAGTTTCTAATTTCTGGTTTTTTAATTGCTTGGGTTGCTCGTTATTTTGATCCTTACCTGTTTCCAAACGAAACAATAAACACAAACGATTTATTTACAAATATTGACTTTTTTGCTAGTGGAGGAATATTGGGCTTCTTAGTTGCTAAAGATTATGATAAAGTTTCCAATTTTATACTCAACATTAACAACTGGATGAAAAGACTTTTTTTGTTGACGGTAGTACTTATCGTAATTTTTCAAAGTGTGGTTTTGCCTTACGAACCTGGAACAATTTTCTTTCTATTTAGATCTTCAATTATCGCAATTTTGTTTACTCTTGTTATTGCCATTTTTATCCCAATGGAATCTAAACTTAGGATAAAGAGTAAAGTTTTAGCTTATTTAGGGACGATTAGCTATGGTTTATATGTTTTTCACATCATTTATATCCACCTCTTGTTTCAGCTCTTTATTCACCTCGATATAAAGTTAGACAATTGGTTTACGCTTTCTTTCTATATGTTGACAACATTAACAGCTTCGATTATAACAAGTGCTATTTCTTATCGCTATTTTGAGAAAAAGTTTTTGTTGTTGAGAGATCGGTGGCGTTTTAATTAATGGTTAACATAAGAAACGCAGGGTCTCGGTTGGTAGTTGGTTTTTAGGTTTCTACTAGCCAAATATAAACATTTTGATTTTATCTTTTTATGTCTAAAAGCCAAATTTTATATTTGGCGGTGCTTGCTGTTATCTCAGAACTCCCTAAAAGCAGAAAAGCCCTTATTCATTATATATAGTGTTAGGCAATGTTTTGTTATTACCTTCATAATCATATTTGCTTTCAAATTGAGTGAGATTAATCTCTCCATTAAACTCATCAGAGTAACTGTCTCCCATTCTAATTCGAAGTTTCGTTTTAAAATTTCCTGAATAGACAAGTTCTGAAGTAATAACTAATTCATTAGGTGGTAAAATTATCGAATGCAAGCCAACCCCACAGCCATATATGTATCTTTTTTCAATAGGCTTCCATTCTCCATTTTTTGTTTTCCCTTCAGTGATTATAGGTATTTGATTTCCATACCCAATATAAATTGTATCATTTGATTTATTTTGTATTATCACTGGAAATGATTTCCGTCTTATGTTATTTACGAACTGAGTTGTATCAAATTTGATTAATAAATTAACAGAATCCCTATCTTTAAAAGCACGCCTACTCATCCTTTTAAGAAAGTAGTTGTTATATTTTCCTTTTTGTATTTCTGAAGGAGTTTTTATAGTATCATCTCCAGGGAATAGTAAACGAGGTTGATAAGGTCTGATTATTCCTTTTATATTAACTGTATCAGTTATTTTTCCAAAATAGTATGGATTGTGGTCTCCATAACTTATCCAGTTTTCTGAAGCTAACTTTATTTCCTTTTCTATTAATGGGTCAATAACTTTGGGAAAGGTAAATAATATTTCTTTCTTGGTTTCTACATCTTTATTTTGAGGCCTTTCACATGAAGTTGAAATCAATAGAAATAATATAACTGAGGGAAAGTTTATTTTAGTCATTTTTTTATATTGCCTAACGTTAAATATATAGCTTGCAGGGAAGAGGATTAGCAGTAAGTTATTAGAAATCTCTTAGCCAAATGTAAACATTTTGTATTGAAATTTTATTTTTTTAATAGCCAAATTTTACATTTGGCGGTCAATCGTTAATCTATGCTCTTTCTAAAACAAGAAAAAACCTATGAGCTATATATAGTGTTGTGTGCCGTTTTGTTATTCAACTTTTAAATTAATCAGACCGAAAACATAAGTAATAGCTTTGGGAATCAATCCGTATGCTTTGGATACTTTTAAACAGCTTTTTGCAGAGGATATAGCTGGCAATTTTTGTGCTCAAAAACATTGTGGGAATCAATCAATCCGAAAACCTAAGTAATAGATTTTCTAATCAATCCGTTAGACTATAAGTGGGAATAGTTAAGTTATATTGCTAATATTGTCGAATCAGGTATAAACAAGATTTTCTCTTGTAAATCACCTGTTTCTGCATCAATTCTAAAAATATATTCATAGTGATGATACTCGATTGAATCGATTTTCTTTTTATTATTATAATAATGAACTTCATTTAATATGTATCTTTTATAATCTTCAAAGACTAAATCGTTATTCAATAAATACGTAGAATCATATTCATCAAAAATTTTAATCTTGGATATATCTAAGGAGGTTCTATTGTATCTTATTAGGGAAATTGATTTATTATTCCATACAGTATCTGAAGATATAAATTCATCTGGAGATAGTGATTTTAGGATATTCTTATTTTTTGTTCTAATAACTTCAGTACAGCTAAGACATATTATGGAGAAAACTAGCTGAATTAAGAATAAGTATTTCATTTTTTTACGGATGACATCACAACTCAAATATAAACTTAATCACTTTATTTAAAAACAAAAATTAAAATCTCCAACTAAATCCTAAACTTGGAAGGATTGGCAACTGGTTTACTTTGGTATTACTTACAGGTTCTACGTAGAATATATTTTTTCGACTATAAACATTTGTAACACTTGCCGTAATTTCCATTTTTGTTTTGTTCTTAAGTACTACTTTTCTTTTCAATGCTAAATCTAAACGGTGATAAGTCGATAATCTTCCTTTGTATAATCCTCCATAAACGATGTCGACATTATTAGAGTTAGAAGTGGTGTAATCTGTACCTATTCCACCTTGATTAAAATCAACAAACTGAGTAAATCCTTGTATTTGAGTAAAAGGTAATCCTGTTCCAAAATTCCAACGTGCATTTAACTCCCATTTTTTCTTTTCTCCCATTATATAAGTTCCAACTAAATTGACGTTGTGTCTTCTATCAAAAACAGGAGAGTAGGTTTGTGTTCCGTCCCAACGCGTAACTTTGCCAATCGAATAAACGGCCCAAAGATAAATTCTATCGTCGGTATATTTTAAAACAAAATCAGTTCCGTAAGCATTTCCTGTTTCTATAATAAAATCTTTTTTCAATAAGTCTGGAATTTTACTATTATTTGCATCATCATTATAAATTTTATTTCTATTCATGTTTGTCAACTGAGTAAATCGTTTGTAATATCCTTCGACATTCAATCCCCATCGTTTTGTTAAATCGTATTCAAAACCTAAAATAGCATGATTCGCTTTTTGCAACTTATGTTTTCGCTTTACAACTTCTCCATTTTCTTTTTTAATATCATCTTGTAAATTGTCTGGACCTGATAAGAATCCATAAAACAAATTCACGACATCTCTATCTGAATTTGAACTTATTAGGTTTTGAGAATAAACTCCTCCTGCAAATTTAATTCTTAACTTTTCGTTGGCATTAAATTTAATTCCTAAACGAGGTTCAGGCGAAAAATTCCCTAAAGAAGTATAGTATTGCAATCTAAAACCTGGGTTAATTACAAATCTATTTCTTACAATTTTGTAATCTAAATAACCAGAAACAGCTGTTGTGTTATCAACTTGTTCTATTTTTCTACCTACTGAATTTTCAAAATTAAAGTTTGTTTTAAAACCGTTAATTTCTAATCCATACTTGATTTCATCATCTTTTTTGAAGTATTTAAAATCAAAACCTAAAGTAAATCCATCAATACTACTATTTCTAGCTTTCTTTTTGTCAATTAAACCTGTATTTGGATCTGTTTCTGCAAGTGTAATATCATAATTAGAAAAGTTAAATCGTCCTTTTATTAAAACTGGTGTTGCAGCTGGAACCATAACAAAATTTGCTCCTGCTCCCCTCGATTTCCAATTCAAATCTAAAAGCTCTTTCCACTTTACGTTATCTGTAAAGTTGAATCCAAAAAAGTTAGCTTTACTTCCATTCCCACCATTTATAGAAATTTTACCATACAAATCGGTATAGTTATATGGAAGACCAGCTGTATCAACATAAGAATACAAAACTTTAGATGTTTTTTCTAAATAAGAAGTTTTTCCCGAAAGCACATAAGAAATAGTAGAGTTCCCGCCTTCCTTCATTTTTTTGATTGGACCTTCTAGTGTTAATTTAGAACCAAATGGATTTACTGCTACTCTTCCTGTAAACTTTTGTTTATTCCCATCTTTGGTTGTTATATCCATTATAGAAGAAATTCTACCTCCATATTCGGCTCCAAAACCGCCTGTATAAATATCAGCATTACGAATAATTTCGGTATCAAACACAGAGAAAAAACCAATCGAATGAAAAGGATTGTAAATAACCATTCCATCTAACAACACTTTATTTTGAACTGGAGAACCTCCTCTAATGTACATTTGACCTCCTTGATCTCCTGTGCTTACAACACCTGGAACCGTTTGAAAATAGGTCGCTAAATCTGCCTCACCACCAATAGCTGGAACGGCCTGTATTTCTTTTTTTGTCGCTTTTATCATCGACATTTTTACTTGCTTTTTATTTTCTTGTCCCTCTGCAGAGATTTCTACTTCTCCAAGCATTTTTTCATTTACTTCTAAGTAGATATTTTTCGTGTAAATTTTACCTTTAGTTACATCAAAAGTAATTTCTTTGGTTACATATTGGATATTTGTAACTTCTATTGTCACCTTACCTACAGGCGCATTTGATATTTGATAAAATCCATTGACGTCGGTAGGTGAACCGATTCCTGTTCCTTTAATTTTAACATTGGTAAACATTACAGGTTCTCCATCGGCTTTGTCATAAACAAAACCTCTAATAACTCCTGTGTTTTGTGCAACTGCAACGAATGAAAATAAACTAAAAGCAACGAATAAAATAGTGCTTAAAAATTGTTTTTTTATAATAATAGAATTCATAACCCGCTAAAATACAAATTAAGAGCAGACAAACAATTATATTATTAATAAATCTATTAAACGGTTGATAAAATTGAAATCTTCAAACTTTCTTGTTCGACAAAATAGAGCAGAATTATTACAAGTATCGGTTATTTAAACCCATTGTACTTCCCTTTGAATCCCATTCTATACCGAAGGAAAAACTCCATTCCTCCCAATCCATTTGTAGCAAGAGAAAGCGATGAGATATTGACATCGTATGCTACTCCGAAGGAAATTCCAGCCCAATTAAACCCTAGTTTGGTATAAAACGAATCTGAAGAACGGTAATACATTCCGATTAAAAAAGACTTTTCATCAAAATATCCAGTATAAACAGAAGCTTCTTTAATCATGTATTTAAAATCTGTTCCTAGGGCAATTGATTTATTTGGTCCTTGAAAAAAAACATAAGCACTTGGATCTAAATAAACTTTAGTGCTCAAACCGTATTCTGCAGAAAAATTTATTAAATATTTTCGATATAACTTTTCTTCTGTGGTAACAAAACCAACATTTGGTCTCGTAATATGACTTACAGACGCTCCAGCAGTTACCAATAAATGGTCTTTTAATTGTCCATAATAATAAACTCCTGAGTTTAAATCAAATTTATTAACACTTTGAGCAAACTTAGCTTCTCCAGAACTTTGAAGTGTATTAAACTCCTCTCCTGCCCATTGGTTTCCCCAAGTTAAATTACCCAATTCAACTGAACGCTGATAATAAGAAGGTTGAATTCCAATCGCAAAATATTGATCTCTTTCAATTTCTAACCCATAACTTAAACTCAAGTTATAAATTCCTGTTTTCAATTGACTATCTCCTGCAACATCGCTATAAAAATTAACTCCTGCTGCGGCATATTTCCCGTTTTTCTCATAAACTTTACCATCCAAACTTGCTGATATTGTTTTAAACATATTGGGACTAATAGAACTCCACTGACTTCTATACCCTGTAAAAAACTGTAAATCTCCAGGAAACAAACCTGTAGCTCCAGGATTAAGAGCCATTGTCGATTCGTTAAACATGCTGTAATGTCGATCTTGTTGCCCTATTCCAACAAAAACAATAGCGCTTAATATGATTAAAAATAAATTTTTCATTCCTTTTATTTTACTAATGTAATACTACCTTTTAATGTTCCTGTTTCTCCTGAAGATAAAACATATTCTAAGGTATAAACAAAAATACCAGGATTCTCCTTTTTACCTTTAAACTTGCCATCCCAACCGATCTCTTTTTCGTTGGACTCAAAAACTTTTTCACCATATCGATTATAAATCGTGAGGTTTATTTTTTCTATTCCAGCTCCCTCTACTTTCAATATATCGTTGACTTGATCTCCATTTGGAGAGAAAGCTGAAGGAAGTCCAATGGCTACAACAGGAACAACACGAACCATAACGCTATCAGAAATAGCACAACCATTAGCCGCAGTAACAGTTACAATATACAACGTTGTCGAATCTGGAGTTGCGTTAGTGGATGCACAATCTTCACAATTTAATGATTCTGCAGGCGACCAAACATAGCTCACTCCATCGGTTTCAACACTTATAACAGTATTTGTTCCTTGAAAGATTAGCGCACTATCACTAGCTTCTACCGTTGGAGGTTCTAAAACACTAATTGTTTGAATTAATGTATCGGAAGTTAGTGTATTTGTAGCAATCAATGTAACGTTAAATTCCCCTTCGGTATCGTAACAAATAGTAGAAGGATTTTCATCTAAAGATCCTCCTGGAAAACCTCCTTCAAATATCCATTCATAAGAATCTGAATTTTCGCTTGTATTCGTATAATTAACACACTGCCCTGCACAAACATTAGAATTATCAATTGTAAATGAAGGTACAGGATGTTCACATTCTGAAACGGTTATAATATCTATAAAAGTGGTATCTCCTGTTCCATTATTATCTGTAACTTCTAATGTCACCGTATATGTTCCTATTGCGGGATAACATATATTTGTTGGATTCTGCGCTGAACTTGTTGTCGTTGTAGCTCCTGGAAAACTCCAATTATAAGTCGGTGTTCCTACTATTCCAAAACTTTGATCGGTAAAGCTCACGCAATCATTTTCACATAAATTACCTGTTGATACCGTAAAATTAACAGTTGGAGTAATTACAACACAATTCTCGACTACAATAACCGTATCTCTTGAACCTAAAGGATTATTACTCGCATCAAAAGCGACTAATGTTACGGTATGGTTACCTGGATTATTAAAACAAACTTGTGGAGGTGTAACTCCAATATAAGTAGAAGGCGTTCCCCCGTCAAAATTCCATCCATAATTTGCTACTCCCGTTCCAAACGAATTATTGGTAAAAGTAATGCAATCTTCTTTACAAATTGTATCGTCAGAAGTAGAAAACTCAACGGTAACAGCAGCACAAGTTGTTACTGTAATATAAGCATTTACGGTTGTTGTATCATCCGTTAAACTCCCATCTGTAACAGTCAAACTAACAGGGTAAGTTCCCGCTGTAAGGTAACACACGTTCAACGGGTTTTCAACAGTTGAAGTTGCAGTAGTCGAACCTGTAAAAGTCCAAGCGTAAGTTGCTCCACTTCCAAAACCAGTACTTGCGTTGGTGAAGTTTATGCAATCATTTTGGCATAAGTTAGTATTTGAAGTGGTAAAGCTAGCTGTAGGGGTTGAACAAGATGCAACGGTAATATAAGAATTTATGGTTGTTGTATCGTCGGTTAAACTTCCATCAGTAACTGTTAAACTAACAGGATAAGTTCCTACAGTTGGGTAGCAAATATTAGCAGGATTTTCATCCGTTGAAGTTGCAGTAGTAGCTCCTGTAAAAGTCCAAGCGTAAGTTGCTCCACTTCCAAAACCAGTACTAGCATTGGTGAAATTTATGCAATCATTTTCGCATAAAGTAGTATTTGAAGTGGTAAAGCTAGCTGTAGGGGTTGAACAATTAGAAACAACTACGTCATATGTATCAGTAGTAGTAGTGGTTCCACAAGCCAAGGTATAAGTAATTGTATGTGTTCCAACTCCTGCGGTTGAAGGAGAAAAAGTTCCTGCGTTGACATCTGTAACACCTACTCCTGACCAAACTCCGCCTAAAGTTGCTGCCGATAGCGTTTGATCGGGACTACTTATACATAAACTTGAAACAGTAGAAATAGTAGCGTCTAAATGAAGGACAAAAACATCTTCTATATAATAGATTGCTTCAGGAATCTGTCCATTTGAATTTCCCACAGAAGCTATTGACGGAGCTTGAGCTGCAAAATTTCCTAATGTCATAAAACTTTCTCCTCCTGTAGCTACATAAGTTTGCTGAAACAAATTCCAATTTACAGTATCTGTATATACACCACTTACAGAAATTTGAGGTGAATTTGTGTATGCTACCCCTCCGTTAGCACCTAAAGTTGCGTTTGAGAACGCTATATCCATATTATTTGTTGCTACTTGAGCATTGTTAGCAAAATTCCAGAAATAACCGACACAATACGTTTCTCCTGCTTGCATTGGTTGTGTCAACTGAACCTCTGCGTACCCTCTATTAGGAGACAAACTATTAAATGGAGCTGTTGGAGGTCCAGCATTTTCGAGATAGCTTATTTTTAGGTATCCATTTCCAGAAGATGCTGGTTGGTAACCTCCGAAATTTACTGGTACAGAAATAAAAGTTCCCGCATCACAACTATTAAAATAATCAACCAAATAACTATTATTAGGATTATTCCAACTTGTTAAATTATTTAACCCTGAGCCCCCTGTAGGGCATGAAGACATTGTTTCAAAGTCAAAATTAGGGACAAGATTCTGCCCATAAAAAAAAGGCGAAGACAATAAAAATATAGCAATAAATAAAGTTTTAATTATCATAAGATTAAGTTTATTTTAATTATTGACGAATTTAAACAAATAAAGTTGCTAAAAAAATTATATTTCTTAATTAAATAGTAGATTACAATTTATTTACACCTCATCCTCATTCAGAACAACGAAATAACGAGGGTCCTCTATGTCTTTTTCTATTAATTCAGAAAAGTGTTTATTCCCTTTGATTAATAAATCTTGACAATCGGGGCTTAAATGTCTTAGTTTTATTTTTTTACCTGCTTTTTCGTACTTAGCAACTAAGTTTGTAATCGCTTCCATTCCAGAATGATCGCTTACTTTAGACTCTATAAAATCTATCTCAACGTTTTTAGGATCATTTTTCACATCAAACTTTTCGTTAAAATTTTGAATAGAACCAAAAAATAAAGGACCCCAAATTGCATAAACTTTAGTTCCATCTTCTTTGATTGTTTTACGAGCTCTAATACTAACTGCATTTTTCCAAGCAAAAACTAATGCCGAAATAATTACCCCAACGAATACAGCAATAGCTAAATCGAAAAACACTGTTATTGCTGAAACCAAAATCAAAACAACAGCATCTGACTTTGGTATTTTTTTAAGAATTCTAAAACTAGACCAAGCAAAAGTTTCTATCACCATCATAAACATCACTCCAACTAACGCTGCGATAGGAACTTGTTCAATATACTTATCGGCAAACAATATAAAGGTCAATAAAGTTAATGCCATCATAATACCAGACAAGCGACCTCTCCCTCCTGCATTAATATTAATAACCGTTTGTCCAATCATACCGCAACCTCCAGTACCACCAAACAACCCACTGACAATATTACCCGCTCCTTGAGCAACACATTCTCTATTTCCATTCCCTCTCGTATCGGTTAAATCATCAACTAAGTTCATTGTCATTAATGATTCTATAAGTCCCACTGAAGCGGCTAAAAAGGCATAGGGTAAAATAAATTTTAAAGTATCCCAAGTATGCGGTACATTTTGCCATAACT